>QMVU01000065.1 GCA_003661265.1 Thermoproteota archaeon
TAGGTCCAAACGGTGCTGGAAAGACTACTACCATTAACATGCTGATAACCCTGATAAGGCCGACCAGGGGGACGGCTAGGGTCGCTGGCTTCGACGTGTTAAAGGAGCCAGGAGAGGTTAGAAAGAGGATAGGGGTCGTCTTCCAGGATCCAACCCTGGATAGGAGGCTAACGGGTTGGGAAAACCTCTGGATACACGGGAGGCTTTATGGAATACCTTCGAGCGAGCTAAAGAGGAAGATAAATGAGCTCCTCGATTTCGTTGAGCTCAAGGGTTGGGAGAAGAGGGAAGTCCAGTATTACAGCGGGGGGATGATAAGGAGACTTGAGATAGCAAGAGCTTTGCTCTATAACCCTGAAGTTCTCTTCCTGGATGAGCCAACCCTGGGCTTAGATCCACAGACGAGGGCAAGGGTATGGGAGTACATAAGGAGGATAAAGAAGGAGGAGGACATGACCATCTTCCTGACGACTCACTACATGGAGGAAGCCGAGAAGCTTTGCGATAGGGTTGCAATCATTGACCACGGGAGGATAATAGCTCTTGGTACCGTAGAGGAGCTGAAATCCATGGTGGGAAGCGAGATAATCTACCTAAAGGCGGACTTGAACGGACACGACTTCGTGGAGAGGGTGAAAGAGCTGGCTCCAATTCAGGATCTTAAGGTGTTGGCGGACGGGACGATAAGCCTTTCGGTCAGCAGCGCCCCAGAGGCCATACCCATCGTGCTCCAGGAGGCCCAGAGGATGGGGGTTGAGATAAAGGAGGTCCGCTACTTGAGGCCCAGCCTTGAGGACGTGTTCCTCCAGCTGACAGGGAGAGGTCTGAGGGATGAGGAAGCCACTTTCTTCGATCACATCAGGATGAGAAGGATTAGGAGGATGAGGAGAGGGGGAGGGAGGAGGTGACTGTGGGCGCCTTCATGAGAACGGTTCAGATAATGTGGTACAGGCAGGTCAAGAGGTTCCTGAGGGCGAGGTCTAGGGTAATAGGAAGCACGATACAACCAATAGTATGGTTGATCTTCTTCGGTCTCGGCTTCTCTAGGACTTTCAGGATGATGGGCCCTGTTGGAGGCTTCGAATACCTCCCCTTCCTCGTGCCCGGGGTCGTGATGATGAGCGTCTTCTTCGGGTCCTTCATGTCCGGGATATCTGTGATTTGGGACAGGGAGTTCGGCTTCCTCAAGGAGGTCTTGGTAGCTCCCGTCCCCAGGGATGCAACGATACTGGGAAGGGCCCTTGGAGACTCGACCACTTCGGTGATACAGGGCATAGTGATCCTCATGCTGGCCAGCGTTCTGGCCCCAGAAATAAAGCTCTCAGGCATTCCTCTTGTCCTCATCTCCATGTTGCTAGTATCCCTTAGCTTCACAAGCCTTGGGATAATAATAGGTTCTAGGATGAGGAGCATGGAGGGCTTTCAGCTCATAAACACCTTCTTATCGATGCCTATCCTCTTCCTTAGCGGTGCGTTCTACCCCATCCAAAGCATGCCTGGATGGATGAGGGCTTTCGCCATGATCAACCCCTTAACCTATGGGGTGGATGGAGCGAGGATAGCTCTAACGGGGATGGGCGTAAACAACATGTTGACCGACCTGCTGATGCTCTCATTTACCTCAGCCATCTTCGTAAGCATTTCAGCCTGGATTTTCAGGAGAACTACCATAGAATGAGCCTTCTAGTTGGCTAGTTGATGGAGCCTGTGATCTTTACCCCTGTTGCCCACTACCCCTCCTCTTGTATTTCTCTCTGAGTTCTGCGCGCTTATCTTAACCACATAACCGCTTCCAAGCACAAAATAGGGAAGTTTGCCAAAAGAACTAGAATAAGCGTTATAACCTGTTTTTGGAGCACCTTTTGGGCGAAATACCCTCAAGAACCCTGAGTGCTTTAAAAATCACCAGGTTTTTGGAGGACAAACAATCCATTCAATTGACCGCAAAAAGAGCGAGGTTAACGTAAGCCTTTCCTTTTCAGCTTTGAAGTCATGCGTCTGTTATTCCCACTACTTCTTCCTGATGGGCATGGCTATTATCTCCCTTACTTAAAGTCTTTTGCTAGGATCTCCACCTATCATCTGCTTAGAAAAGACTGCCTCTACAATTATTGCTGTATCAGCCCCTTTTATCGGTTCCTCCTATTGCTATGACCTCTTCTCCCTTATCAACAAGGCCTTTATCAACCGAAATTAGTGTAACTTCTACCGCCACCTTAAATCCCTGCCCAAGCACGTATAGGACATCCCTAATCATCTTCTCGAAGTCTATGTACGAATTCTCAATTATTTCTATTACCTGCTTAGTGTTTATATCCCCTGGCTCCTGGAAGTAATAATCGGCTCTCTTCACGACGCTCATATACGTGTTCACGCCGTTACATTAAAAAATTGGAATATATCACTGATCTCGGTTCTTTTCTAAAAGTTGGCAAGGGAACGAACATGCATTTGTACACAATAGGCCACTCGAACAGGAGTTTTGAGGAATTCCTCTCTATCCTAAAGAAATATGGCATCGAGCTGCTGATCGACATTAGGAGCTGGCCCTACTCAAGCAAGAACCCACAATTTAACCTTGATAGACTTAAGAAAGAGCTTCCGGCCCAAGGTATGGCATATGAATGGCTTGGAAAAGAGTTGGGAGGTAGGAGGAGCAGGGGTTTAGGGAAGGATTCCCCAAACAAGGGGTGGAGGAGCAAGGGCTTTCGAAACTACGCTGATTACGCCCTGGGGGAGGAGTTCAGGAAGGGGGTAAGTAAACTGCTTAAACTCGCTGAGGGAAGAAGAACTGCCATAATGTGCGCTGAGAAGTTCTACTGGGGTTGTCACAGGCGGATCTTGGCTGATCACCTCTTGGTCATGGGACACAAGGTGACGCACATAGTTGATGAGAAGAGGTGCATAGAACATAAGATTACTCCTTTTGCTAAGATAAAAGACGGAATTATCGTTTATCCAGGTGAGGAGAAAAAAGAGGAGTAGAAGCTTGTTTCTCTTTTAGCACCTTATTCCTCGATCAATGGCTGAGCTCTCTGCCTTGATGTATGCTCTGTCCCCACCGCTAGTCCTACCAGGGCCAGGAGGACCAAGGGGCCTTTAGGGCAGTTTGCAAGGGGGAAGCTCCCTACAGATTTGTGGGCAAGGGCAGAGGTGAATAAGCATCTCTCTTTCTCCCACTTCAGGTAGAGCTCAGCTATTTCGTCGAAGGTCATCCACTTGACCTTGCCCTGCTTGACCAACGGGTCAACGACTTCGGTTAGCCACTTATCGTAGGCTTCCAAAACCCTCTCAACTTCCTCCTCGTCTCTCCCTGTCTGGTAGAGGTGGGAGCTGAACCACCAGACGTTGATGAACCTGCAGTCCACGTTCTCTAAAGCCCTGTACAAGGACTGAGTTGCCAGCTCAAAGCAATTCTCATCCTTTCTGCAGTCTATTTCAAATCCAACCTCGTTCGCGTACCATCCTGGGATGTAAACGATGCTCCCTCCTGGATCGTGGGCCAACCAGGATGGGTCGCTGAGGTCCATCATCTGGGTCGGGGGCAGTATCCAGGGGTGAAGCCACTTCGGCGCCTTCCCAGTCCTGGCGTTGTACGGCTTCTCCACGGCTGTCATGGAGGTGAAGCCAAGCCCTCCTTCCACAACTCCAAGGAGGTTGACGTTCTCCATCTCGAAACCTCCTCCTATATTGGTTGGCTCACAACCAATTGCCCTGGAAACGGCTTCCTTCACCCCCAATGTGTAAAGGAGCTTTTCCTCATCTGTGTTGAGGTGAAGCTCCCTGATGTGGTGTCCCATGTGGCTCTGAACCCCAACTCCATGCCCCCTCTCCTTTAGCTCCTTGAGGATGTACCTCCCGAACTTCACGTCAGCTATAGCGAAGTTCTTCTCCGTTTGGATCGAGATCTTCGCCCCGTGCTTCTCGAAGACGGATGCTAGCCTCTCCAATGTGTCCGCGTACTTCTCGAAAAGGGCCCTGTCGCTGTCATACGGCTTCCTCTCAACCACCTCCTCTATGTGCAGCTGGAAGGCTATTAAAAGGACCTTCCTCCTGCAATCGAACGGGCTGTTTTCCCAGCTCTCCCCCTTGCCGCACACTCCATCCCCTCCAGTTGGGGGTATTGAGACGCTCTTAACAAGATCAGATACCTCCTGCTCAAATTCCTCGCTTTCGAAGAACTCCTTGGCGTCGTCGAAGTACTCCGAGAGGGGCATGGAGTGGGAACGATCGTGCCAAATTATCTTCCTCTCCCTGGCCAGTATTGCAGCGTTGTAGGCGAAGACCCCTGCTTCAGGAGTCAACAAGCTGTCCCTCTTTCCAAGATGGAAGTGTATCCTCCCGGTGTAGTTGGGCAGGAAGTAAAGGGGGTCTATTTCCCTCAAGGTCTCGATGTCGTCTATCCAGGAGGGCTCCTCCTCCACACTCCCGTACCTGAACACGTATTGAAGGTCTGCAGATGCTAGAAGAAGTACCGCCTTGTCTATCTTGGCCCCCTTCCCCAGAGCTACAGCTGAAACTATGCTGCCAAGACTTCTGGATATGAGGTAAACTTCAGAAGCTCCATCCTCCCTGAGGTACTCAGCTATGGACACTATCTCCTCAGAACCCTGCCTAATCAGATCAGGAAGCTGTTCTGCGCCCTGAAACCTTCCTCTCTCCCCGTGAAACGGAAGGTCGAACGAGAAAGTGCTGTAGCCAAGTTTCTCAAAGGCTTCCATGTCGTTAGCCCATACCTTCTTGCTCCTCCCAAGCCCATGGACGAATATTATAGCCTTTCCGTTCCAGTTCTTTGGCTTGTGATAGATGTGGGGGATTTCCTCCACCTCACTTGGCCCAGGCGTTTTAGAGGGTCCTGGCTTTGGTGAGGGGGAGGGCCTTGGTTTAGGCGTCGGTCCAGGCGTAGGCGTTGGCGTTGGTCCAGGCTTCAATCGCTTCTTCCAGAGGAGGTAACCGGCACCTGCCAAAATTATCAGGAGAAGGATGACTGCTAGGATGGCTGATGTAGTCATGCCCCTCCTTCTCATCGCGATATCATCCCAAAAGCCCTGAACTCTCACCTTTAATTTATTTTGTGAATCCCTCATCCATTCTGGGCGCACCACCTCCCATGCGATGTTGACCTTAACTCGATCTGGGGCCAACCTATGCTGTGAAGATTTAAGAGGAATGCCTCTTTCCTCTGAAAAAGGCTCTTGACTACTGCTGAGGGATGCAGGCAATGAAACTCGGCAAAAGGAGGTTGAGAGAGACCTCTTTGATCTCAAGTAGGCACATGGCAGGTCTTACCCTATCCATCACAGGATTCTCCCTCCCCTTGCTTCGGACGTTAGTTAGGGAACACATAGGTGGCGCTTATCTCACCGAAATAGGCCTTCTCATCGGGACCTTAGGGGTAGCGACTCTGGTTTTGAGGAGGGGTGGCAGGAGGAGGGTCAGGGGTCTACACATAATCCTAATTTTCCTGATCTTTGACCTGCTCCTCCTCTATTTCATGCTAGCTTCTTGCCTGTTTCCAGCACCTGCTGAGATGGAAGTCTCCGCGAACATAGCTGAGGGGCTAAAGGAGGTCTCCAGCAGGAATGAAAGCTGGCTTTACCTTAGCGACATGTTCGAAGGGCTGTCTTCAAGCGTCTCCTTCCGAAAACCAGAGGTATGGTGGGTCTACAAGGTCCTTTCGCACGGAGAGGACGAGTGCGAGGACCTCCTCCTATACCTCAATAAGTCCATAGAGCTCGGCGCCAGAGAAGAGGCGGAGATCCTGATAAGGGATCTTTCCAGGATGTTCGAGGGAATAGACTCCTACACCTCCAACTTCTTAATGTACTACCTCTTCCTATCCACGCTCGCCCTCTTCTTCTCCACAATCATGTTCCTTGGAGGAAAGGGGGTGAAAATAGGGGTCTCAGATGTTGAGGTATCGGGCAGCTTGTTCACGTACTCCTACCCCCTGCTGCTGAGCCTCGGCTTAGCTTGCTCCCTCTACACGGCAGAGCCCTATCCCATGTTTAGCTGGGTCCCCTACACCTTGATTATGCTCATAACCTTCAGGTTAAGGGGATACGACAGATCTGCTCTTTTCGGATTCTGCATCCTAACAGGAGGGCTCCTAGGAGCGTACTCCCCGGTCTACCCGTTTGCATGCCTCTGGTACTTCTTCATGTTCTGCCTCCTTATGCTGGTACTGCTCCCCTCTGCCATGCCGGGGATATCGAGGGACATCCTCCTGGCCATGTCCATACTGGCTGGGTGCTCGGGCGTGAACGATGCCATATCGATGACGTTCATCCACACGAATGTCCCACCAGCCATGGCCCTAATATCGGTTGTTTACGACCTAATCTCCATAATCTTCGCCCTTTCAGAGATATCAGCCCTTCCAGAAGTCCTCTCAGGTGGAACGAGGAGCGTCATCAGGAAGGGGCTGTGGCCTATCCTAGGATTCATAACCTCGGTTCTTCTCCTAGCCTTCTGCCTCCTGGCCCAGTTTAACCCGGCCCCCTCCCTGCATTGGGTTCTATTCCTATCCCTCTTATGCTACGCTCTAATCTACTCGATGAGGCTCTACTCCTTGAGGAGGA
>QMVU01000066.1 GCA_003661265.1 Thermoproteota archaeon
GTGGAATATAACCATCAAGAACAGGGGAGATGGAACTGCGTATGATGTGAACATAACTGTAGAGCTTCCACCAAGCACAACTTATATTTCGGCTATTCCTACGCCCAGCTCAGTATCTGGGCGCGTCCTGACGTGGTTAACTCAATATGCAGGAGGTCCTGTTCCAGACATACCTCCTGGCGGTTCATTTGAGATAGATATTCGGGTTAAAGTGGACGACTGTGTCCCCCAGGATTACCTAAAGGTCTTCATGGAGGACGGTTGTCCCGGCTGTTACTTTGAGAGGGAGTGGTATAACTCGACTACGTACATGCACAGCCAGCCGTTCCCGCCAAAAATTCACCAGGATCTTGAGCCCTTAAACGTGTGTGCTAACGCAACTTACAAGATAATGGTGAGGAACGAAGACCCCTGCCTCACGCTCTACGCTACCCCTCAGGCTGGAAACTACGTCCTGGAATTTTCGGACATATTGCCTCAAAAGGTGAGTTATAGGAATCTTCCTGGCGATTGGGACATAATATTCCATGACAACGAGACGAACACGAACTCGTCAATGAACTCCTTTACGACATTCTCCTACGACCCTGTGACGAGAACCCTCAAGTGGACCCTGACTATGCCAAGCTTCGAGGCAACTCCAGGGGACTACTTCTTGATCAAGTTCAACGTGACATCCCAGGAGTGCGATCTCGAGGTTGACAACAACGAGTTCAGAGCAGAGAAGTTCACTGATGAATGCGGGAACCAGCTAAGTGCCACGAGTGTAGAGAAAGCACCAATCCTATTGCCTGAGTTATGGATAAGAAAGACTCCACGCGAGCAGTATAAGGATCTGTATGATCTAACGTGCTGGAATGTTCGGGTTGGGAACTCTGGCAACGGCACAGCTTACAACGTTACAATATGGGATGTCCTCTGTGAAGCCTTCTCATTTGATCAAGCGGCTCAGGCCAGCACAACCCCATGGGATCTCGTTTACATTCCTGGAATAAACACCACTAGCACGAAGACGACAATAGTTTGGAAGAATAAGGTTATACCTCCAGGCGGAAGCGTCTCTCTAGTCGTTTGCGGGAACATAACTGTATGTCCCGTTCCCCCAAATCATCCTTACGATGATGCCTATGCCAACTGGGGTTGTGATTCCTACTGCAATTACTCCAAACCTGTTCATGCCCACGCCGATGTCTACATGTACGGAGTTCCAAGTCCTCTAGATAAGTCTCCAACTTCCTTCAATGTGTGCGGTAACTCAACTATCGAGATATTGATAAAGAACGTTGGAGCAACTATGTTCGGTGTTTGCATAAACGAGACATTGCCCTTCGGCCTCGAGCCCCTTGACGTCCAGGGAGGAAACGTCCTGGCAAATGTAACGCTGGAGACCACTACCTACTATAATGTACCTAGCAACTACACAGTTGCCTCTCCTGGAGACTACACGAGGATAGTCTGGAACTTGACCAAGCTTAGGGTCCATCAGGGAGAGACGCTGACCCTTAGGTTCAGGGTTCATGCTAACTGCAGCTTTGACTTCTCAACGGAGTACGTGAACGTCACGTACTGGGACTCCTGCGGAGAGCTTTACTCAATGGAGAGACAAGATCTCCTCAAACCATTGAGGCCAGACCTCTCAACAAGCTATAAGGAGAAGGTTTCACCTTCAGGAAGGGTGGATCGCTTCCAGGCGGTGAAGTGGGAGATCCACATCGTGAACTCGGGGGACGGTGAGTTATACTTCCTAAACGTTTCCGATTTCCTGGGAGGCGACTTCAAGTTCGTCTCCGCCTCCCCAGCTCCAAATTGGACCGATAATCCTGCGGATCCCCATGTGTTCAACTGGAGCTTCAACTGGGCGAAGAACCCGCTTCCTCCAAACGGGGAGTTCGTTATAACTATAGAGGCGAACTTCACGACCTGCGCAAATTCCGCCTGGAACAACGCCTCCCTAACATGGTGGTGCGACTCCATAGCCTGCGCTCCCACTTCTTGGGCGAACTCAACAATCTGGAGGGCAGCTCCTGATCTGGACGTCCAGTACTCATCTCCAGCCTACCTCATATGCGGGAACACAACGGTTACCTTCAAGGCTACCAACATCGGAGACGGCTCGATATTCGGCTTCAACTCATCGATGCCCCTTACCTTAAGGCACTTCATGCCAGTTAATGCGACTACGTTAGACTGCATGGAGTACGTTAGCGGCACCACGAACATCACGTTCTCGAACGGTACAGTAATTCATCCTGATCCAACCGTCGTGGTGAATGCTACCTCAAAGTACTTGGAGTGGAACCTTTCCTGGGTCAGGCTTTACCCAGGGGACTGGGTGGAGGTAAGCTTCCTTGTCAGGACTTCATGTTGCTTCAGGAAGGGCTTAGAAGGCTCAGCTTATGCCGGAGGCTACGACTTGTGCGGGAGCTTCTATGACAATAGGGAGGCTGACAGCGCAGATGAGATAGCCATCCCGGACCTAACCTTGAGCAAGACCCCAGCGGACCGTAAGGTCGACAGGTGGAGTCTGGTCTCGTGGATCATGGAGGTCACCAACTTGGGCAACGGGACTGCGAACTTCGTCAACCTCACGGACATCTTGACAGGTCTTACTTACGTATCGGATAACGCTACAATGTACAGGGTATCATCCGGGCCAAACAAAGTGGTCTGGAACATCACCAAGATACCCCCAGGTGAGAAGGTGAGGATAAACCTGACCGCAAACGTGACTGGGTGCTACGGCATAAGGGATGATGTGTGGGCAAGATGGGGTTGCATGAGCATCAAGTGTGAGGAAGAAACTGACAGGGCCAACGTATCCCTCCTCTGGCCCAACATCTCAATAAGCAAGAAACCAGTCGGAGGAACCTGTCCAGTGCAGGTTGAGCCTGGCGACGTCATAACCTTTGAGATACTTTTGGACAACACCGGAGAAAAGGGAACAGCGTACAACCTGACCGTAGTCGACGAGATGCCCTCCTTCATGGACTTCGTCAACGCCAGCGACGGAGGAACTTACGATCTGGTGAGTCACACAACTACATGGCACATCCAGAAGCTTGAGAACACGACTAAGACGATATACCTTACCCTATCGACGAGACCCGGAACCCCTGATGGAGCATCTGAAATAAACAACGTCACCGTCACGTACCTAGATGCGTGCGGTAACACGCACAACCCTGAGACAGGTGCTCCCTACAGGGACGATGCTGAGTGCAGGATGGTGACGGTAGCGGCTCCGGAGATAAGGATAAACAAGACAATGTCCGAGAACCCGGTGAACATGTGTGATAATGTGACGATAACCCTGTTGGTGAGGAACATAGGGCACGGAACTGCCTACTCAACTAACGTGACCGATGTCCTTCCGCCTGGGTTTGAGTACGTTCAGGGGAGCACCGAAGTTAGGAACGAAACGACAGGAGCCCTTATCTCAACGGAGGATCCTCAGGTAAGGAGGGTATCGGATGGAATCGAGTTGCACTGGCCTCTAGACCTCAAGCTATGGGGAGGAGAGGCCATAACCGTCAAATTCAACGTTACAACAGGATGCGGCTTGACTTCAGGCTTGGATACGTACTCGGCTGAGTGCAAGGATGGTGGAGGGTACAGGAAGACCGACAGCGGATCGATTCTCGTGAAGGTTCTCCTCCCAGAGCTAAAGATTGAAAAGGCGCCTAAAACGCAGGAGAGTACACTCGGATCTGAGGTAGAGTGGTTCATAATGGTTAAAAATGTAGGAAACGGAACTGCGTACAAAGCTGAGGTTAAAGATATCTTAGGCTCTGGATATCGCTTTGTCAAGGCAAACGGGACGTACATGGTTAAAGGGAATACCGTCAGCTGGAACCTAAGCTTAGGACCAGGATCTTCAGAGACCTTCTTGTTAAGGGCTGAAATAGTTAAGTGCTCGGGCTTAACGAACGAAGCAACTGTAAGGTGGTTCTGCAAAGGGACCTGTGGAACGTCCTACTCGAAGGCCCATACAACGTTGAAGAAACCTTCCCTTCACTTGGACAAGGAATTTAACAGGCACTACGTTGTGGCTGGCGAAGTAGTAAATGTGACTATCAGGGTTTGGAATGATGGAAAGGGGGAGGGAAGAGATCTCATAGTCCTTGACTGCCTTCCAGAGTGCCTAGAATTCGTTAAAACTGTGAGCGTAGTAGATGGGGAAAGAAGGCCAGTTAAACATTCGGAAGAGGTAAGCGGCAATAAAGTGAGGTGGAGGATCCCCTCTTTAGGACCTAAGGAGCAGGTAATAATCACGTTCTCCGCGAGATGCTGTGAGCAGTTCCCCGATGGTAAAACCGAGTATAACATGACTAACTGTGCTTACGCCAACCTGACTGGAGGATGTGGGGTATACTCGGCAAGCGATTGCTCGTGGATCATGGCTAGAAGAGGTCCTGCTCCACCACCGCCTCCATCTCCAACCCCGTCTCCAACTCCAACTCCAACACCAACCCCATCTCCGCCTCCAACACTACCACCAACTCCAACACCAACTCCGTCTCCGCCCCCAACCCCAACACCAACGCCGCCGATATATCTGGTACACGAGAAGTTACCAAGTAAGGGACTTGCAGTAGTAGGAGAAAAGGTGTCCTTCTCGATCTTAGTGACAAACAAGGGCAGCGAGGATGTTTTCGATGTACTCGTGATAGATACCCTGCCGAAAGGGATGGATTACGTTGTTGGCAGCTCAACAATTGATGGAGAGAGCATAGAACCAACCGTGGAGGGAAGGGAGCTTAGGTGGAAGATTCCGGTCCTGAAGGCCGGGGAGACCGTCACGATAAGGTATGAGGTGGTTGTCCAGAACACCGCGTTGAAGAACCAAGTTACTCTAGGAAAAGTGAGGAAGGAGACCTTCATCAAGGCGTTCCCACTCACATCATTCCTGACGCTCTTAATCCTTCCAGCAACCTTCTTCATAAGGAAGAAGCCGGTAGTGGTTGATTATGAGTTCTTAAAGAGGAACCTCAAATCCTTTGACTTCCTGCTACCGCCCCTAATTGGAAGACCCATGATATCCAGGTTAACTTTGCAGAAGTGCCTTGACGACGCCGAAATAGAGGAAGCTGTTACAAAGCTTGTATCTGCTGGAACGCTAAAGGTAATTGACTTGCCAGAAAAAGCAGCACAGTTCTCAGACTACCTGGTCGATATATATGGACTTTCAAAGGAGGAAGCCGACAGCCTATCCTTGGCTATATCGACGGGGGCAAGTTGCGCCCTTCTTGGAAAGCTAGATACTAGGGAGAAGGCCTTCCTCCTTGGAATAAATGCCCTTGGCTGTGCTGGATCTATTTCACTCCTCGTAAGGAGGAGAATAATATCGAAGGAAGAGGGAGAGTTCCTACTCGGAGCTCTCACCTCCTCAGGTTATTCCCCCGGGTTGGGGGAGGTAAAATGGGTATAGGGTTGGGTGTAGAGTAGATGAAGTCATTAGGATATGAGGAGTTGGAAAGGATAAGGAGTGAAAGGATAAGTAAGCTGGTGAGTAGGGCTGAAGAAGTGAGAGAGGCTGAGAAGAGGAGGAAGCTCGTTGGTTCTGTCTGCCTGATAGTAGCAGTCTTCCTCCTCCTCATATCATGGGTCATAGTTGGGATAGGGATGCTCTACGCAATACTGGGAGCTATAGGCTCCTTCTTCATGGGAATAGGGTTCTACCTCCTCCTCACGGAACCTAAGTTCAGACCATGCTCGACTTTGATAGATGAGATCCAGATGATACTCCTGAAGCACGGGGATGACTGGGTTAAAGTAAGAGACGAGACCGAAGAGGCTGTTGAAGAACACAAAGATGAGGCCTTCTTAGCCTCCAGGGTACACTCTATACTTTCGACCAACGAGGGGAAGGGACTCATAGAGGCCCTCAAGAACTTGGTTCAGGAAGTAAGGGGAGCAGGTTAGGGAACTGAACTAACGAGAGGCTGTTACAGCGGTGATGCTCACCTAAATTCCCAGAAGAGATGAGGGCTCCACCTCCCTCACAACCCCCTCCCTCATTACGTACGCCCTGGAACACATTCTTGCTGCTAAAAAGACGTCATGGGTGGCTATGATTATACCCCTTCCGGATTTTTTGAGGTTTGTCAGCAATTTCAGCACTATTCTCCTTCTGTCCAGGTCTAGATTTGCAAAGGGCTCATCTAGGAGCAAGTAGAGTGGATCGACAACTATGGCCCTCACGAGTGCCAATAACTGAGCCTGACCAGCCGAAAGTGTCCTAGCATCTCGGGAAAGGTCCTCTATACCGACCTCTTTCAATAGATCGATAACTCTAGAAGATGCTTCCTCCGTTCCCCTTATCCTAAGCCCAAAGGTCGCATTGTACATGACGGATCCCCTCAGAACTATCGGTCTTTCATGAACGTAGACTACTTTCCTCCTCAGCCTCACGGCTTCTCTCTCAGGCAATTTCCATAAGCTCCTGCCTTCTATGATAACCTCCCCCCTATCCGGCCTGTAGATGCCTGCCATTATCTTCAGA
>QMVU01000067.1 GCA_003661265.1 Thermoproteota archaeon
AAATTTAACCCCTTTAACTCAAGCTTCCTGCGGGAGAATGTGGCTATCTGCCTATAACCAACCTTTCTCATCAGATTTAAGGCGACGTTAAAGTGTCTACCAACTTCCCAGGGCTTATGGGAGTCGGATCCTAACGTAGCTGGAATCTCCATCTCTTTACACATTCTCAAAATCCATTCGCTCGGATACACTTCCTTAGCTGGCTTTTCGAGGCCTGCTGTGTTTATTTCCACACAAAGGCCGTTTACCTTTATTTTCCTCAATATCCTAGAGACTATTGGGGTTATGTCAATTGTGGGCTTGAATCCGAACTTTTTAACTATGTCAAGATGACCTACTATATCAAAAAGGCCTGAAGATACCATTTTCTCAACGATGGAGAAGTATTGGATGTAAACCTCGTTTATGTCCCTCCTGTAATACTCGTCAACGTAACGGGGATCGTCTATAACCCAATCTCCAAGGAAGTGAACCGAACCTATTGTGTAATCGAACGGAAACTCCTCCATTATCCTGCCTATCTCCCCCTCCCTACCAGGAAAGTAGTCGATCTCGGCCCCCAGTTTTATAGGTATGCTTGACTGCTTCTCAACGGTTTCAACTAGCTTAACATACTCCTCCACCTGAGTTATCTTCATCGCGTACTCAGGTCTCCACTTATCAACCATTATGTGATCTGAAAACCCGATCTCAGAGATCCCCTTTCTCTCAGCTTCCCTAACGTACTCAAGCGGTTCTCCCTCTGCGTGCCCGCAGAGATACGTGTGAATGTGATAGTCTACGAGCATCCCTTCTTCCATGAACTTCAGATGAATAAAGGTTTCTTCCAACTAACACCAATGATCCCACAGGTTTCTCCCAACAATTCCGCGCGATGGTTTACCTGATCGCTTAAGGCGAAGACGCCTGCATCCAAGAATTCAGAGTTTCCATCAACCTGGCCCTACAGCGACTTTGTTGATTTTTTCTTTTTCTTTTTCAATCCCTAAGGGAATCCAGGTGGTTAATGATGGAGCTGAGGAATCTGAAGGTCCTCGTTACAGGTGGGAGCAGAGGTATAGGAAGGGCTACAGCTCTTGCGTTCGCTAGGAAGGGATGTGATGTCGTCGTAAACTACCTTCACTCAGAGGATAGAGCAAAAGAGGTCGTTGAGCAGATAGAATACATGGGAAGGAGGGCTGTGGCAATAAGAGCAGATGTCTCAAATTCGATGGATTGCAAAGAGCTTGTGGAGAGGGCTGTTGAATTCCTAGAGAGGATAGACATACTAGTGAACAACGCAGGTGTCTTTCCGAAAAACTTCAGGATAACCGAAATATCGGAGGAGGAATGGGACTGGATAATTTCCGTCAACCTTAAGGGGGTTTTCAACGTAACAAAGCTCGTTGTCCCAGGAATGATTGAGAGAAGGTTTGGAAGGATAATAAGCGTTGCCTCAATAGCCGGGAAAAGTGGGGGGACTGTTGGAGTAGCATATGCAGCATCAAAGGCCGGGATAATAGGTTTTACAAGGGCTCTAGCTAGGGAACTTGCCCCTTATGGTATAACGGTCAATGCCGTGGCTCCAGGTCCTGTTGACACCGAGTTCCTCTCACCAGAGTTCAAGGAAAAAGCTGCAAAGCTATCACCTCAGGGCAGGATAGCCAGACCAGAAGAGATTGCTCACGCCATAGTCTTCTTAGCGGAGAACGACCATATAACAGGGGAAGTCATAAACATAAATGGGGGAAGGTACGTGGACTAATTACAGAAGCTACCTAAATCGGTTTCTAGGTGCTAGGGGATTATTTCAGTTGTGTTATTGAACTCTGGGTAAAGAACTTGCTTGAGATCAATTATTCCAGCTTCTATGAGCTGCCTGACCTTAAGACTTACTTTTAGTAGCTTGGAGATCATGTACTTCGTTATCTCACACACTTTTCTAAACCCCTCCTCCCCCCATAACCTCTCTTTGTATGCGTAAAGGCATCTTCCTCCACAGTACTTGAAAAATTCACATGAAACGCAGGGTTCTCCAATAAGAACCGAATTCCTCAATTCCTTAGGTTTGGTCTGCCAGATATACCCTAGGAACGCCCACCCTACGTCAACAGCTATTGGACAGGCTAGAATCCTTCCATCCGTGGAGATAGCAAAGGCATTCCTTCCGGAGCCGCATGGAGGGGAGCCTATTCCTCCTTGAAGTATCGCCTTCATAACTCCTTGGAACGGGACTATCCCTAGGACCTCACCCCTCTCCATGCATCTTAACCAGAGGTCAACAAGCTTAGATATTCCTGGCTTGTAAGAGGAGCTAACCCACCCGTCAAAATCAACCCAAGAGTCACTCCATATAACGTCAAGCTGCCAATGGACGTGATGGAACAAATTCAACTCAATGAGGTGTTTTACGTCCAGAAATACGTCGCTTTTCTCAGAGACGGCCATTCTGGCTATGAGGTCTCCCTTAAATCCCATGACCCTCAGCTTGTGCGCTGCTTTAAGCACCCTATCGTAAACCCTCTTGCTCCTATAGAAGTCCGTTATCTCCCTCCTGCCGTCTATTGATAGGAGGACAGCATCCATTCTCCTCCAAATCTCAGGTTTTAGGTTTTCGATGAGGAGACCATTCGTCTGGATGACAAATCGCTTTGCTGGTATCTTTTTGACCACTTCTTCGATGAATTCAGGGTTTAGAAGAGGCTCTCCACCGTAAAAGGCTATAATAGCATCTCTATCCTCTGATATGAAGTTAAAGAGATCCTTAACTGAGTACTGAACTTCCCAAGGAACCAATTCCTTTGGAAAACTCCCTCCACAATACTTGCACTTCAAGTTGCACTGGCCGGTAGTTAGTACGATGTAAAGCAAAGGGGACACCTTCGGGCTATAGTTCCAAAAAAAGCACCAACATGATTTTAAGCTTACTTAGGCAGGAAAGCAAAATTTAAGGTCGTAAAAACCTACACGCATTATACCTAAATGACCTGAGATGATAAGCATTGATTTTAAGCTCCCTTCATCAAAGGGAGGAGATAAATCAAATCAAGTCAAATAGGTTGCCACGAGGGATCCATTTATGATTAAACATTCTCCAGGGTGACGGGTTATGAGAGACCTAATCTCCTAATTACTTCCTCGGGATCAAACTTCTCCTTTGATCTAACTGCAGCTTCCTCCACGTAGAACCTCACTCCTAGCTTCAATGCTTCTGGATCAACCCTAATTCTCTCATCACGGTCCTTAAAGTAACTCATTAAAGACATGGCACAAATGAGCTGTATTGCCCTTCTTTCTAGCCTAGGAGAAAAATCAAGTCTCTCCTGTGCTATAGTATCTAAAATAGCTTCTCTGGCTCTTTTTACTTCCTCAAAGACCTTTTCCGTAAGCAGAATTGGTTTGTACTCAAACCTATCTTTTACCAAGGGATGCTCCGTCTCTATAGCATGGACAAGCGTCAGATGATCCCTGATCTCGTTAGCCTTTTCCATCTTCAACTTTCCAAGAACGAGCTCCATCTGTTTCTCAGCAATTTCCCTGTATCTCTCTTTAGTCAGCCTGTGGAGCCTGCATAACATCCTTTCCTCTATTGCACTGAAGTTCGGATCTCTTACAGTTACTTCATAACCTCTCTCGAAGACTCTGGTATTATAGTTCACGCTAAGGAATGAGGTAAAGCGATAGGGGCCAATTGTCTGTCTAGCTGTCTCCCACTTGATTATACCATGCTCCATGGCTATTTTGAGGGGCTCGACCATTCCTGAGTTATGAACTAGAAATCCATTTGCTATGAAATTGTGGTTTTTGGGAACCATAATATCGTATACAATAAATTTCCCTCGAATAATGCGTTTGCTGACTATGCGCTCAAATAGCAGTGGGCTGTCTGCTAATCCCTTACCAATTGTTAATGGTTCACAGTCCGCTTGCGATAACTTATCCACGACTTGGATATGTCTCTTGAGGTTTCTCTTTGTAATAGATACACGACCATGTTCCCACAGATATCTACTGCTCTTTGGAAGGAATTTGTGCAAAAGGCTAGCACTAATACCTTCGCCTCCTCTTATAGCTACGAGGAGGGGGCTCGCTATTTCAGCTGGTACAACATACGTTTTAGTTCGAGCGATGCCCCTATATCGCGAGAGAAGCCTAAAGAGCTTTGATTTCTTACGTCGTGAGTAGAACCCTACGCTGTCAGCGAACTTCCTAATGCTGATTCTATCGGCTATCTCAACACGATAACCCTTACCTTTCCCAGAGGAGTAAACCCTTGAAGTTATCCCGAACATGAGAAGGAGAAGCTGGACTTTCCTGGCTAGTTTTCGGCTGTTTGTTGAGAGGGATACGCATCCACCATAAGGTTTTATACCTACAGCACCATCGGTATCGAATAGTCCCCGAAGATACTCAGATATATGCCCTCTTGGCATACGGAATATTTCTGGTGGAACATCCAATGTAGATGCCTTATTTTTAGCCTGAATACCGAATTTTTTAACAATTCCCACTAAGACGGCGCTGTTTACTATTAGCATCCCGTTCTTGTATGTATAGCCGACCCCAAAGAGGTTTCTGATTATGTTAAGACATCTTTCAACGATTTCTGGGTCAGAAGGACAGTGAATCTTTATCCTTCGATTCTGGTTTATGTTTCCGTCTCCTGCTACTGCTCCAACGAAATACATGAACTCTGCTGGGATCTCATTTGGCAGTTTTACGCCCCTGCCGCCAGTTGATACCTCTTCAATCAGTTCGTATATGGAGACTCCTAGATCCAATGACTGAATCATTCTCTTAAAAGTTGCAAGGGGGATAGAACTGCGACCGTTAGATACGCATGAAGGGTAGTGTACTTTACATCGATCTTTCTTGAGAACTCCTTTATGTTCCTGAACTTTTCTCTAATAACATTTCTAATCAAATAAAGGGTTTGAGGGTTTGTCCTAACGTACACACCCTCCGGAAGGAACTGCCAGAAAGTAGGAGATCCTTGCCCTCCTGTAAGTAAGGAGGGCAGCTCTCCAAGCGAGATCAAGTAGTCACCAACGTCGAACTCTGACGCTGGTTTCCAAATTATCCCCTCACTTGTGAGAACAGGCAAGGGATGATTTGGAGTTAGTCTGAGCGATTTACCTGTCTCGGTAGTTAGTTCCACGAGCTCATCGGTCTCCCTTGAACTCACGTCCCGAACATAATCTACCTCCAGTTCTAAGGTCTCTGGATTTACGGAAACTACGGGTATGTCCTCCTTTCTCTCCACGATTTCTCCAATGGGAATTAACTCACCGCCAGCAGTGAGGACTAGAGCATCGTAGGGGAGACAGTACTTAAACCAATCGTTGAACTCCGTTATGATGAAATTGTACTTCCTTCCCTCGTATGCCTCGCCTATTCTGATGAACTTGGCCGGAGTCATGCCCCCACAATATCTGTTCCTTCCTGGTAAGCCGTGAGCAGGTATGCCCTTGTTTGGATCTCCCATTATCATCGTATAGGTAGAGAAGGTCTTTCCTGTTCCAGGCTCGCCGAATAGGGCCAGGTTGAAGCCTGTTCTCATCCTTGCACCTCCTTCCTCAGTTACGACGCTTACGTCTGCTAGCGAGTACTGCTGGGTTATCGTAAGCAATATGTCGTAGTATAAGACCGGACCGAATAGGGACCTTAGGTACTCAACCAGCCTAGAGACGGAGAAATTCTCTCCGAAGGATATGGTCTGATCCAATCTCTCCTCTATCAAGAGCTTAAGGTAGTCCTCGAACTCCTTCTCCATTCTCATTACTTCCTCGAGTTCCCTCTTCGCTAGAGCACTCCTCAGCTTCAATTTTGGCCTGTAATCAGCTAGCTCCTTCTTCATAGCTGGCAATATCTCCTCAGGAACTTTCCACTTTCCCTCTGGAGTTTTCATCAGGAGGCGGAAGCTCTCAAGCCAACCAAGCAGGCTGTGCTGAAGGTATGGGAAGTCGAGCTTCTTCATCTTCTCCGCAAGCTGCTTCTCTGTAAAAGGCTCCTTCATCTTGGATGCAGCGAATAGGATGTAGTATGCCCTGTCCTGCCACCTCTTAAGGGCCTCCCTTACGCTTCTCCTAACTATTTCAGAGGAGTCGGTGAAGTTCAGGGCTCCGTCCTTCAAGGTGTAGTACTGTCCGTAGAAGAAGATGGAGGGGCTTGGACTTATCTCCTTTATGAGCTCTGCAAACTGCTCATCGCTCAATTCCTTTACTTTTCTCTCTATCTCCCTTAAGATACCAGCTTTTCTCTTTGTTAATCCTGCTCCGCTTTGTTCTAAAATTCTCCTTATCAGCGCTAACCTCTCTCTGGCCTTTAACGTACTCCTTGTTTTCATATACGTTTCAACAAGAGCTCCCTCTCATGATATTTTTATTTTCCTCCCAAGAGGATCGACGCATTACGGTACATCAAAG
>QMVU01000068.1 GCA_003661265.1 Thermoproteota archaeon
GCCCAGTAATAACCGTTAATGAGAGGGCGTGCTTTTGCCATAATCGCGCTAATAATCTCTTCTTGAGAAAAACCTTCGCTTTGCCATATTCGAACATTGCGTTCCAGTTGTCGGAACATTTGATCTTCGGACATTCTTGTATTCAGGCCGATTGGGCGTCCTTTTAACGTTTTCATCTCCATCACCTCCTTTTGGCTTATTTCTCTACTATTTCGTTATTCTCTATCGTCTCCAAGACATTGCGGAGTTCGTTTATTGCTCTTGAAATCTCCTCAGTACATTCCCCAAAGCGGTTTTGGTCACAAAAGGTAAGGGCTTTAAAGATTAAGTTCAGGCTGCTGTTTAGTTGGTGTAGAAGGTGGTCTTTTGGTACAACTTTCTTGGCTTCTTCTTTAGCACATTCAGCACAAAGGAAAGGGTTTCCCTGATACCATCGGATATCAGCTCCACATGAAGGGCAATTTAGTTGCGAAGGGTGTAGAGTGGTACCACATTGCGGGCATTCTCCATCGTGCTTTATACATAATATAATCATTACCATACCTCCTTTCTTAGTTGTCAACTTCATAAATTCTACCTACTCCTCCTGTACTTAGGTCAATCATCTTTAACAATTTTTCCTTATCTTTCTTTCGACAATAGAGACTTACACCAATCGCGCACACATTGGATGTTCTTGAGATGACAAGTATAAGGGGGAAGTCGGGATTCTCTTTGGTAAGAGCCTGAACGCTGTCACTGAAGGGAGAACTTTCTAAACTGGAGTGCCATCCATCAATGACCATGATCCATCCATCGGCTTTTTCCGGCGTTTGTGTATATCCGCGCCAAGGATCAGTTCTTACCCATTTCGTACCCCCTACTATTTGGGCAATTGCATTTTGGATTTCACTGTCCAAGTCTCCAAACAGTTCTTGTTCTCCAGCAGCAGAAAGCGGGGTTGCAAGAAGTCCTTCGTCAAATTGAGCTTTCCATACTCTGTTTTCGAGACTGGGGCTAAGGAGAGTGAGGTGATTAGCGTAGTGAGGGAAAATTTCAGTACAAGCTCTACAGATCTCATCTGCTCCGTAATTGATATTGATCCACATTTCCATGTCGTCTACAAATTCGAGGCAGACGCACTCTCCGTTGCTGTTAACCCAACACTCATTATGTCCACAGTATGGACAAGGTTCAGATAACCTCTTATAAGTTAACTCTTCCCCACAGTAATAGCATTTGGCTTTTTCCATTATTACCCCTCCTTTCTTATCTAGTTTTTAAGGATGCGGGGAAAACTGATTTTTGTTTTAGCTTTTCTTGTGTCCATGATCCATCTCTCTCTTTTTTTAAAGAGATTCTTGGAGAACCTGTGTAGCAGTTCCACTTTCTACAAAAAAGTTTTCAAAAATTTCCTTCAAAAGATTAAAATCTTTCCCTTTTAGCTCAATCTCCATTCCGTCAAACCAATCTAGGTAAACATAGGTAATTTTGTAGGGGATAAAATCAGGATCGCAATAGAAGCGAAATTCGTCGCTTGGGCCGCCCCATGATAACTGATACCGGAAATAACCGCTTCTCTGATCCTGAAATGTTCCGGCTGGGACATAATCGAAACACAGCCCGTATTCAAAGATACTTCCTAATTCTTCGTCATGCGCATCGGGATCTTTAAGAAAGAGACTCCAGAGTTTTTTCAGATCTTTAATTCTTTCGTCTTTGTTCTGAATGACTTTCTTTTTCTCCATTTTTACACCTCCTTTCTCATAATATAACATTGACTTCCTTTATTCCCCTTCCTTGAGTTCTTTTAACAGTTGTTCTGTTAAGGCTTTGTGTTGATCATTGTGAACTTCAGAATGCAATAAAATGTGAGCTAATTCATGAGCTATAGCTTGTGGGTACTTTTCAAAGGGGAGAAAAGCAGCGATAAGAATATCGTAATGTTTCCCTTCTCCTTGTACGTTAGCTTTTAGGTCGTTCATTTGAGTCGAAACATGGATGTCGATTGTTATGTTTCTTCCTTCTCTTTGACTAACTATTTCTTCAGCCTTTTTCTTCAAATCAAGTAATGTCACTTTTAACTCCTCCTTTCTTTGATTGTTCTTTTGATAATTTCTGCCAGTTCGTTAGCTGCTTTCGTTATCTTGTTTATTTTTCTTCTATCCATCCGCCATATATAGGGCCATCCGAAAATGAATTGATTGTCAGGAACTGTTATCGGATGATCAATTCTTTCGGCAAACTTGGAATCGTAACCTGCCACTACTTCTCCTCTACCTTCTCTTAGTCCATAGATCGTTATCGTCAGAGGTTCCTTTATTTTTTCCAGTTTATTCTTGAGGATATCCCTAACCTGTCTCTGGATTTGCCAATCCCATTCATCCCGAAGATAGATAATGACTTCAATTTTTGATTTTATCCTCCAATTGGCATTGATTGCTTCGCCTCTGTACAAACGTCGGTATTCTTCAGGAAAATGGATGAACTTATGGTATTCCTTTGAGGTTAGTTTGCAAATTCGGAGGTAATCTTCCTTCTTTGGAGGATCAGAATACTCCAAACATTTCTTGTTGACGAATTCCTGAACGACATTTTTAGCTATCTTGAAGACAATTCGTCCTATTTCTGGGTTCCATAGAACAGCGGATGGGAGAGTACGATATTCTATTCCCCAAGGTTGATCCCGGTAAGCGCTTAAGCATTTGTATTCCCCTCGTGCGTTCCCTGAAAGAGAAAGCAATTTGCGTCCCAGAAAATCGTCAAGGATTTCGACAATTTTTTCCTTTATAGTATCCGCTTTCCATATTCCTGGAAGCCCAAAGTGTAAGTGGCATCCTAAAGGATATATGTCACCTTTTACTCCAAGGTTCCGATTGGCTTTTTCTATCAACCGTCTTATTCTTGCTATCACTCGGCGGTGATTGGAATCTTCCTTCGGGCGAAGCTCAATTTGATATCCTGCTCCATCAACTCCAACCTCACCGTCAAGAGTGCGAATAACTTCAGGTAAGTCTTGGTGTACTACTTCATTGTTCGAGGTTAACTGCTCAAATTCAGGATCGCAACCGATTGTGATTCGTGCCGTAGGAAGAAGGGATTTGAGGTTAGGGAGGGACACTCTCCTTTTTGGGAGAGTAGATACAATTTTCCTTGCCAAGGGAAGGAAGTTCTCGCGATGTGTCCAGTCGGTAGCATGAAGAAGATGTAGCCGTTCGCAATAAATTCCAGCGGTACCTATATATCTTCTGCCGCACTGAAGTTCAATTCTGCAAGGATGATCGGAAGGATAGAAATTGTCATCCCAGTCAAAAAAGACCGGATGTGTTCTGATTAAGGCTGCTTCTGATGGCGTGATTTCGACGATCCGTCTTCTCCCTTCTTTGTAAGAAGGACAGTCCGTACATGGCAACGATTCTCCCTCAAGACGGGCGAAGCACGTTGCACTTCCCATAAGGGGGAAAAAGGTACAATGAGATCCTCCACAGATAAACCCCTTTTCTTTGAGAGAGGGGATAAGGTCGCTAAAGTATTCGTGGGGGGTCCACTTTGGGATGATATCGACTTCAATTCTTTTCTTCATGGCTTTCCTCCTTTACTCAACGAAGGATCCTATTTGTACAAGGCAATCGAGACAAACATAATCTCGATCGCCTTCATAAACTTCATAAAGAAAGCCTTCTCTGTTACAGAATACGCACTTTCCCCATCGCCTTCGTTTTCTCAGAATTTCCTCGCTACAACTGTAACAGAAAGTATACGAAAATTTGGGACCATTCCTCTTCATTCCATTAACCACCGTTGCTCCGCACCAATCACAGTATTCAGGGGTTACAGTTTTCTTGTGGGTGGGGTACCAGTCAGTCGGATAACTCAGCCAATCGCCATGATAAACAGGTATCACTTCATATGATCCGTTGGAGAAATAACAACCGTTATGCTTTTTGAATTCTCCATATAGATGGAAGTCACCATCACTAAAGAGAAAAGCCAGTTTGCTTCCCCTTATCGCCTCTTGCAGCAACTTCTGAAAAGCGGGCTTGCGAATTTGGCTCTTTAATGGAGCCAAAACTTTCTGAATGAATTCCTGTGTGTCTGAAAGTCCTTTTCCCTTTTCCCCATAGCCTGTAAAGATCCCATTGTGAGCGACAGCGACTCCACATTCTACTTTCGTTTTCATCAACTTTTCCTTACTGGTAGAAAGAGGGAAAGGGTGGCAATGATGAGGAGAAATTGCTCCATGCGTAGCAGCTCGAAGGTGAATGAGCATTGGATAAGATTTCCAATCTCGCGAATTGAGAAACTCCAACAGGTCCTTTAACTTCATAAACCCCTTCTCAATTCTTACTTTCTTGTTTTGCGCCCAGGCCACCCCTGCCCCATCATTATTTCGTTGCCAGCAGTTTCGTAGTTCTTTTTCTGAAGGAAGAGCGATCCCTGCTGGTTTTGCAATGATTACGCACATCTATTCCATCACCTCCTCTCTTTCGAAAGTTGCGAGGGCTTTTGCCCCGATTATGTTTCCCTCTTTGTCCCGAATAAACTCATCCGGTACGAGGAGATCTTTCCGTCCAATAGCAGCAAGGGCTACGGGACGGGAAACGATATACCATACCCCTTCCTTTTCAGGGGGAAGATCAATAACCTTTCCCGTTTTGATATGTCTAAGAGTGAAAGGAGCGAAATCTGCTTCTAAGGCTACCCGCTCCTCCACCCTTGCCACTCTTCCCGAAGGGGGGAAAGTGATGTGATTAACGGTCACAGGATGAGGAGTCAAGTTGTAGATCCTGTGACCAAGAGGATGGATCTGAATGTGATCACCTTTGTTCTCCACCAAAATCTTAACCATAACCATTCTAACACCTCCTTTCTGAAGGAAAGAGACTCAATTGCTCTGGAGGCAAAAGGTCTCTTTCCCTCAAGTATTTTTTCAAGTGAGGATATTTCTTCTCGTCCACTTGTTGGACGAGGTTTTCCCATCTTAACTTCACAATCTGGGCGATACTGGTATCGACAACAAGACGACAGATGAAATCAACCCATTCCAGAGCAGCGAAGAAAGAAACAAGATTGAGGGTTCCCCTAAAGAACCGAAATTCGATCGTATCGCTATTTTCAAGGTTGATCATATAATATCGCCCCTGCCAACGTGACTTTGCCACTTCATTCACTTTTTTGATACTCATTTCTTCTTCACTGAAATACGATCGGGCCCACCGATCAAGTTGAGCACGAGTGCGACGGGAAAGTTTAAGGATCTGGTCAAAGAATCGTTCATGAATGAAGAGGAGCTTTGTAATGTTTAACTCTTCCGTCTTTACCCCATTCCCATTTCGTAGAAACGATCGGTTGATATGTATATGCAATCCACAATTACCTGCGTCATGCGATTTAAAATCACACAAACGTGCAATTTCTATGATATCGTTCCATCCCAGCTTTTCCCTGTGATAAGAAAGGGTTGCAGGATGGGAAACTATCTCGACTCCATCTTCAGATAAACTCCCATCCTTCTTGAAGTAAATCTCTTCCTTTTCTACCCTTTCAATGAATTCATTCTTATCCCCTTTGTCAATTTCCAGCTCCACTCCTAAATAAAGCTCGTCCGGAGAGAAGGATGGAAAAAAGATAGGATCAGGCTTATAGCTGTGATCATATAGCTCGTCTTCTTCGGGAGCACAACCTTCACACCACCAATCACCAGCGACGTAAATAGCAACATCAGTGGGTAACAATTCACCGCAACCCGCACAGTAACAGTAGTAGTCAGTACATCTTTGGCATATTCTTTGGCAACCACCTTCCATCGAGGGGTGTCCACAGAAGTAATCACCACAGTTTGTGCATTCCCACGTCTCATTTTCAAAACACCTTCGACAGATGCACAGTACCTCCCTAGACTCATTATCTGTCACCGCGTGACTGTTTTCGTCATCGATGAGCTCGAAGGAACAGAGATCACAGGGCCGGTGGTCAGGGAAAAGCTCGTCCGCGCAATCTAAGCAGTAAAGATAACCCTCTTTGGTGACCAGTTTGGAGGCGGGAAACCATTGGCGGCAGCATTCGCACATACCGCCAATATTTTGGAAATCAAGAAAGCTCTTCTCGTATGGGGCAGAGAGGTGGATGGCTTGAAGGATTGGTAGATGCTGGGAAGAAGAAGGGGAGCGAGGGAGGGAAATGAATATGTATTCTTCTATAATTATCCCCCAATGGGTAACCCAATGGGGGAGATTATTTTTGTTTCTCAACAAAAGCCATACCATGGGGCCCTCCTCTTGTTTTTTGCGCCACAATTTTACCATAGCCCAAACGCAAAAGTCAAGCCCAAAAATGATTGACAAAGCAAGCCCAAAATCACAAAAAATGAGGAAATTTTCACAACAAATTTGAC
>QMVU01000069.1 GCA_003661265.1 Thermoproteota archaeon
ACCTTGTCCTGAGCTTTGGAAGGATTCATAGACCCGAGGAGTTGTTGTCATCCCTTTCCATCCTGTGGAAGAGAAGGGAATTTACCTACCTTTGCCTAACTGGAAGTCCTGAACTTTATGTCTTGATGAAAGGGCTTGAGAAAAAACACCCATTTTTAAGGATAAGATTCGATCGTCCTTCCATCGACAAGCTTTACGATTACTTGAATGCAGCAAATGCCATATTGATGCATAGGGAAGAACCAAGACACATCACTGGAGAAAGAAGAACTCTCGCTATTTCAAGCGCGGCTTATCTCTGTCTGGGGGCTCTAGTACCAATTGTTTGCTCTGATGTGGCTCTCTTCTCCACCTTTAAAGGGGAGGTTCTGAAGTACCGCAGCTTGGAGGAAATGACGGAGTTGCTCGAATTGGTGCTTAATGGCAAAGTAGATGACCTTAAGGCCAGAGTTAGGAGGTTTGTTAGCGAAAGGTCGGCTGACAAGATTGCAAGAAAGCTCCTTGAGATAGGCCTCGGTTAATTCTCTGCGGTTTGAGATCCCAAAGATTCCTCAGCAAGCTTTTTGGGAGTAAGAGCTTAAAACCTGGTCGACATAGTCTTAAGGAATTCTCCTTTAATGAAAGGAGAGAGAAGGGTGTTGAAGGAGGAGTTGTGGTCAGGAGCTTCTTTAAAGGTATGCTCAAGGAGGTTGGGAGAAGCTTTGCTTCCCTTTACTTCAATAGGTTCAGGAGCTTTGCAAGATGGCTTAATGGAGGGGAAATGCCCAAGGCCTGGGATCTCATAATAAAAGAGAGCAAGGAGACATCTAAGGGACAAGATACTTCTCCAGAGGAGGTTAAGGCTCTAATAAAGGGATGTAGAAACACAAGGAGCAAGGCCATAATAGCCTTGTTGTATGAATCAGCCAAAGGGCTGGAGAGCTTTGCTCTCTGAGGATTAAAGATGTGGAGTTTACGGCTATGGATTAAGAATAAGGATAAGGGAGAAGACTGGAGATCATTTAACTGCACTACTGTAGTGCAGTTTTAACGCCTAGAAGGCCCAGGACTGTTGCTCCTTTTCCTAATGAGAGATAGAGTGCAAGCTGTGAAGCCGTTCAAAAGAAATCCAAATGGAGAGGTCACCGACGAAGGAAGGGTGGTCTTGAGTACGAAATCCATGTACTCAGCTTGTCCAATCATCTGGACATACTTCAACGATTTTGTAGCAAAAATCCCCATCGCCAAGCCAGCTATCCCGCCAGCAAGAGCAAACACTAAAATGGAGGCTATAATCCCCTTGTACTCGGCGCTCCTCAACGGAATAGAGGAAAATAAGAGATATTCCTACTGCAGGCGTGCTATCAGAATGTTCCTCCTGGCGTAGTACTCCATCTCTTGGACTATCTTAAGAGCGCACTGCTCTTCTCAGATGGCACCAGCTTGTGAACTATAGCAGACTGATTAAAACTTTGATTTTCTGTGATAGTTTCTCAAATTTTTTGGAATTTTGAGTTATTTAGCTCTTGCTAATGAAAGAACAAGCTAGGTGAAGGGCCTTCCTTTTAAGTTATATAATGGTCGATGAAGGCGGCATTATATTTTGAAAAAGGGGCTGGCTAATAATTATTATATGTGGGGAAAGTGTGGTAAGTATGAGACTTCTACACTTGACATGGAAAGACAGGTCTAAGGCTGCTGGTGTGAAAAGAAAACCTGTGCCAGGCGAAGTTCTTTTAAGAGCAGAGAACATCGTTAAGGATTTCCCTGGCATTTGGGAGCACTTAATACTCGATCACGTGAACTTTGAGGTGAGAGCAGGGGAGATTCATGCTCTACTTGGAGAGAATGGTGCTGGGAAGACTGTTCTAGCAAACATTCTATCGGGATTTTACCTACCATCAGAGGGAAGGATTTACGTTAGAGGAGAGTTAGCTAAGATAACATGTCCTAAGGATGCTCTAGAACTTGGAATTGGAATGGTCCACCAAGAATTTACCTTGGCCCGACCATTTACTGTCGCCGAGAATGTGGCTTTAGGCCTTGAGACATCAGGTTTCTCGTATCCGATCTCAGAGGTTGAAGAGAAAATTAGGAAGTTATCCAAAAAATATGGGTTAGATGTCGATCCAAAAGCAAAGATAGAAGATCTTTCGGTTGGAGAGCAGCAACGTGTAGAAATCTTGAAGGTCCTATTTTACGAACCAGACGTAATAATTCTTGATGAGCCAACTTCGGTTCTAACTCAAGAAGAAACTAAAATGCTTTTTTCGGCCCTAAGAACAATGGCTGACGAGGGACATGGAATTGTCTTCATAACCCACCGGATAAACGAAGTATTTGAAATTAGCGATAGAGTTACGGTAATGAGGCTAGGTAAAGTCATAGGCTCCAGAAAAACTTCCCAGACTACCAAGGAGGAATTAATTAGAATGATGATGGGTAAGGAAATAACTATCCCACGATTTTTGAGAGCAAGCAGGAATGAGCAGCGGAGAATAGCATTAGAAGTGAGAGATCTTCATGTAATCGGTGATAAGGAGAGATCTACTTTGAAGGGCATTTCTTTATCTCTACGCGAAGGAGAAATTTTGGGAATAGCTGGAATTGCAGGTAATGGTCAGAAAGAACTCCTTGAGGCCATAGTTGGATTGAGAAGAGTTACTAAAGGACAGGTAATCATCTTTGATAAGGATGTTACAAATTCTCCGCCCAGAGAAATTTATGATTTAGGAGTTTCATATATCCCTGAGGATAGAAGAAGAGTCGGAATATCTGAGATGATGACAGTTGCTGAAAACATCATACTAAAGGATTATCGCAAGTATCCATTCTCCTCCAAAGGAATACTTAATCGAGCACTTATAACCAAGCATGTCAAGAAGTTAGTATCTGAGTTCAATATTCTTGTCCCTGACTTGTGGCTGACTGAGTCCAGGATTTTATCTGGAGGAAATATTCAAAGGCTCATTCTTGCTCGAGAGACCTGGTGGAAGCCGAAGCTAATTATTGCTGCCTATCCAACACACGGACTTGATGTTAAAGGAGTTAGTTTCACACACAAATTGTTTTTGAAACTAAAGTCTGAAGGGACTGCTATCCTTATGGTTTCTGAAGATCTTGAGGAGCTGAAGACCTTAAGTGATAGAATTGCGGTAATGTGCGAGGGAAAAATAGTAGGTATCCTTAGCCCAGAAACAAGCGTTGAGGAGATAGGTGCGCTAATGACGGGTTCTAAGGGATGACCAATTCTCCCCTTCATTGAGCATCATCTTTAGGGTGAATAATTATCTAATGCAAATTGGATAAAACCATTCTCATGTGCTGGAGTCCAACGCTTCTATTCTCTTATATAAGGCCTCCCAAGCGCCTTTGGGAACCTCTTCTTACCGATGACGCTAGTAACTACGATTAACGTGATAATATATGGAGTCATGTGTATGAAATACACAGGTACTATCTCTTTAATTCCAGGCGTAATTGATATCCAATAACCAAAACCCTCAGCAAATCCGAAAATTGTGGCTGCCAAGAAAGCCAATACCGGCTCTAGGCCGCCAAAGACAACACATGATAAAGCAATAAACCCTCTTCCTGCCGATACTTCCTTTACAAGAGAACCAAACCAGCATAATGGTAAATATGCACCTCCCAAGCCGCACAAGGCTCCTCCCAACGTGCTCGTAAAAATCCTGAGCCTATCTACCCTTATACCAGCAACATCTACCGCTTCAGGCTTCTCTCCAGCAACCTTTATTCTTAGTCCATACAAAGTTTTGTCTAGAAAAAGCTGAGCTAGGATAGCGATTACTATGGCTACTACTGTTAGAGGACTTATATAACCAAGAGGAGTAGCCATTCTGGGCAGCATAAGTTCCCTTGATAAAACATGAATCCCAGCTATGTGCCATAAGGCCATTAGAAGGTACGGTCCAAATCCGATAGCAAATAAATTTATGGCCAATCCGGCAATTACTTGATCAGCCATTCCATAAGTAGCTAGTATTCCCAAAAGGAATCCTATCGATGCTCCTGTAAGCATCCCGATCAGTAAGCCTGCTACTCCGTTTTCAAAGACCTCAGCACCATAGGTTCCCACTATAGCGCTTAATGTCAGAATTCCCTCGAGTCCAATGTTGATAACACCGGCTTTCTCATTGATGCATTCGCCAACGGCAACGAACGTGAGCAAAGTCGTGGAATATAGCCCAGCTTCTATGAGGCCAATTACCCTTAGACCAAACTTGTGCTGGAGGTACATTAACACGAGAACAAGCAAAAATACAGCTAATATGATTATTCTCCCCTTCTGGGCACTTATTTTAATTCCTCTCATTTCAACCTCCTCTTAATAATGTTCATAAGCTCAGGTATAGCGATTATCATGATAATAATGCCTATGAGCGCTCTTGCAAGCTCAGAGTAAATCCCTACCCGACTTTCCATAAGTCTACTGCCATTTAGAAGCCCTCCGTAAAAGAACGCCGAGACTATGCACCCTATTGGATGATTTCTCCCCATCAAGGCCACACTAATCCCGTCATACCCTACCATCAGAACATTTCCAAGGTTAGTGTAAAGACACCAGCCGGGTGGTCTACCTATAACTTGAATTGTACCAGCAAGACCAGCACCGAGTCCACTTAGGATAAAACTTATTAGAGTTACCTTCTTAGGGTCAACCCCGGCATACAAAGCTGCATCAGGATTTGTTCCAGCCAACCTCAGCTCGAAACCAACAGCAGTATGCCAAAGGAGAAAGTAAATTAGAACACAGAAGGCTAAAGCAATGAATATCCCTGCTGTTAAAGTTGATCTTGGCGTTAAGCGTATGTATCGTGCTGAAGGCAGTGCAGAAATTGTTTTATGAGGTGTCTCGGGATCTGCAAGGAGATCTATTGCAATATAGATGGTTAAGTAATATGCTATCCAATTGAGCATGATAGTGGATATTATCTCACTTACACCTTTCCAAATCTTAAGTATGGCTGCTGGAAGCGACCAAAGAGCACCAAGAAGCATACCAAATACTGTAGCAGCAGCTATATGAATGACTGGTGGTAAATGAAATGTTCCAGCTATGTAAACTGCACCTATAGCTCCTAAGTAGGCCTGCCCCTCTAAACCCAAATTAAAGACGCCGGATCTAGCGCTTATCGTGAATGAGGCACCAGTTATTATAATGGGCATAGCATACGCTAGAGACTCGAGTATTTTAGAGAGATCACCAAATCCTCCGTTAAACAGGACGAAATATCCTAAGATTGGGTTATAGCCGAAGGCTGCCATGAATATGGAGCCAGCGAGGAGACCTACGGTTATGGCAAAAAATGATTCTAAAAGAGGTTCAATACGTCTTGCTTCAATCACTTTCATATACCTAGCCAAGAGAACTGATGTACTATCCCTCAACAATTTAAGGGTTAGGCTTTATTGATTCAATAAAAAAGGAGGATGGTTGAGGAAAATCTAACCATAGGTTGCTCTGACTTTATTGATTGCCTCTTCGGATTCAAACACCGGAACAACTATTTCTCCTGTACGTATCTTCTCCTGGAAATCATTGACAACGTCCCAGATCCATCCAGGTATGCTTTCTCTCATTGCCTTTACCTTAGATTTTATCTCATCCGGAGGCATCGGCAATACTTTTTTGCCCAAAATTTTTTCAGCTTCAATACCCATTTGAATGAACTCATCTAAGTCATCCAATGTGCTTAGGGACAGGCCAGTAAATTCTAGTCCAGCAACCTTAGTTGCTAGTCTAAAGGTGAGCTTCCCTCCAGTTTCTTGGACGGCATCCCTAAATTTACCCTCCATAGCAAGTTTCGCCCCGTAGTATACTGCAAGATCGAACCTTGCGATAGTGCTAGCTATAGTAAATCCAGGCAATATCCAATCTTGATCTGCGTCCACTCCAATCCAGAAGGGAGGTCCCATCTCTAGGCCCTCTCTTTCAGCAATTTCTTTAAGAGCAACCGATATCCCTATTCCAGTACCTCCTGCCACATTGTAGACGACAGCTGCTCCTTTCTCATACATGGCCTTTGCTGCCTCATATCCCTTCGTAACATCTGTAAAAGTTCCAGTGTAGGTCCACAGAACCCTCTCTCTTCTTGGAGTTGCACAGATTCCTTTGTTAGCAAGTTCTGGATGGTTTTTTATCGTCCAGTTGACAGCCCAATCTACTCCCCATTTATATCCGCCTTCAAAGTTCCATAAGTCCGGGAATTCCATGCCAAAAACGACTCCAACGTGTGGATATCCATAGTATGCTGCTATAAGCCCAGCAAGCACACCTGCAATCGCTCCTTCTTCATTCTCAGCGGTTTCGACGCTTAACACATTAGGAAGCCCCAGGTTAACGCCTG
>QMVU01000070.1 GCA_003661265.1 Thermoproteota archaeon
ACATCTATGGGCGTATTTTCTATTATTATTGTGGCAATGTGTTTGGATCTATCAACATTTAGAATCTCATTGCTCTGAAGCCCTTTTCGAGCTCTCTCGATGAGAAATTGCACCTCGTAAAGGTGAGAAAACAGCAAATCTCCTTTTCGTTTTAACTCAACAAATTCTTCCTCATATCTCTCAAGAAGATCTCTTTGACGTTGTAGCTGTGTTTCTAGTGCTTTAACCCTTTTTTCTAATTCTAAGACGGCTCTATCCTTTATTCTATCGCTCAATATAGGGAAAAAGTATTCTTCAAGAAGTTCTAGAAGGGAACCCATAGATCTCGGCTCGTATCTGATCGATAGGGAATTCAAAGGAAAAACCGAGAAATTCACCATCTTACCTTCTGAAAGATATATAACTGGCTCAGGCTCACCCCCCAATCTCTTTTTCAACCAAACTATGCCTTTGCTGAAGGAAATTTTCTGATCCTCTGTTAAGTCTCCTATTTTCATGTTTGCCCTCAATTTGCTTTTTAGAAGTATTTCATCGATGTAAGGTGGACCTATACCTATTTCTACCAAAAACCTCCATAATTCCAGGTGACTACATCGCTCCATAATTGGTAGGCTTTTCTCAGCATCGATTTCAAGGAGAGATGGAGTTTCTGGTTTTGGTGGAGGCTTATAAGTCTCATGCCTCCTTAACACTCTATCCTTGACCTTAATCCCTCTAGCTACCTGAAGGATTTTCCAATTTTCATCCGTTAAGATCAAATTCCCCCTTCCAAAAAGCTCCACTATTAGCTTACCTGAGTATGCTCCTTCGAAATCTAAGATTAACAGTCGTTCCATGTCCGGCTGTCTTATGTCCACTATCTTGGCGTTTGCCAATCTTTTTCTGAGTCCCATAGCCAATGCCGACGGGTATAGAGGTTTTGGCCATTCGCGCTTGCTTAGAAGGACGCAATTTCTGATCGCTAAAATAAGCTCCCTTCTACCGTTTAACTCAGGCCAGATCGTTAATGAGAAAACGTCTCGTCCCAGTTGGTAAACCTTTTTTATTCTCCTACCTATTAACTGCTCCAATTCTCTTGTCAAATAGTAGAGCTCAATGCCAGCTATGCTTTCCCTTGCCTTCATCGAGACTTTAGTCACCATTTGATTTTTAAGGACAGGGTTTACCCGTTCTAATTCGAGGAGGATTGGGGCTAAAAACCATGATCTTTTACACTAAGATTGCTGTTAGCCTTATAGCTGGTCTCATAGCTGGTGTTATTGGGATAAGCGGAATAGTGGGAATAGCCTTCTTTATTCTCACGTTCTTCCTGTCAACAGCCCTTTTCTTAACCCTGAAGAGAGACACTATCTTAAATTTGGGATTCTATAAGATTTACAGGGAGGGAATTGGCTCCTCATTCATAGCCTTCCTTTTAACTTGGAGCATAGCGACAAGCTTAACATTGGGCCAGCCAACGATTTACTTGGCAACTTCATCGATAGGTCCTCATCCTATATGCTATTCTAATGGAACACCAGTCCCTCCAAGTTTCAGACCCTTAAATTCTACTTTTAATGCAGTGTACGTAGTAAAATTAAGCGAAAATAAGACCTGGAAGATAATGCTGGGGGTATATTCTGAGTACGAGGATAAAGTGATCTTGGAGTTACCGAAATGTAGCGTCGTTTATCTGAAGTCAAATAATACAATCGGGCTAAGCACAACAATAAGCTTAGAGGAATTAACTCAGAACAGAACAAGATGGGGCATTAAATTCGCTAAAGAAGATTCGATTATTTTTGCTGTCTATGAAGGAACAAGGGTTCGTTTAGAGGAGGGTAGGACTTTAACGATAGAATTAAGAGGAAATGCCTCAACTTATCTCGTCTACATGACCCTTTACCCTGATCATCTCCAAATAGAGACAGAGTTCCTTAAAGTAGAAGGTAACAGTTTAAACCTAACGGGAACCCCATTTAGTGACACGATTTGCTTTATCTGTTTAAGGGATAACCAAATATACGCCTTCGAATCTCACATCTATACTTACAGAACGATCGGCTTTGAGGATGAGTACTTAGTGTTGGAGAAAACACCATAATAGGGTGAGATATATGAACTATCAATATGTTGAACTAGGTGGTGACGTAAGCTTTATTGCCAGAGGAAAGGATCTCAAGGAATTGTTCCGTCAAGCAGCAATAGCGATGTACAATGTCATGGTAGATGTGGAAAAAGTAGATAAAGTCGAGGAAGTTGAAGTGGAACTACGATCTCCTGATCTTTCACTGTTGCTCCATGATTGGTTAAGTGAATTGCTTTTTATTACGGACACAAAAAGACTCGTTTTCTCGGATTTCTCAGTTAACATAACTAAAGAGGGCTCAGAATACCTCTTGAGAGGAAAAGCATTCGGAGAGAAGTTGAATATGTCAAAGCACGATCCAAAAACAGAAATAAAAGCTGTAACATATCATTCCCTTAAAATACAGAGATCGGGAGACCTCTGGGAGGGAACAGTAGTCCTAGACTTATAGAGGAGAAAGGTTAATAATAGCGACCATCAAATCGGTTGAATTCGACCAATAGTGGAGTCAATAGAGGTGGCCAAGGTTGCCCAAAAGACACGCTCCAAGACATGGTTCTCTAGCTTACTACCCTAGAAAGAGAGCAAAAACTCAGAAGGCGGTCTTTAGATCTTATAAGATAAAAGCCGAGAAGCCCATAGTGGCGGCATTTGCTGGCTACAAAGCTGGCATGACTCACGTCGTAATGGTGGATGATAAGCCAGGAACTTTAACCTATGGTCAAGAAGTCGTTAAAGCTGTTACTATAATTGAGACACCTCCATTGAAAGTGGTTGGTTTATGTCCCTACGTTAAAACTCCTTATGGATTGAAGTCTCTGACAACTCTCATGAGAATCGAGGCGGAGAGCGACCTTAAGAGGACATTCACTATAGGATCCGGAATAGATAACTTCGAGGAGAAGAAGGAGCTAATAGATAGGAAGAGAGACGAGATAGTGGAGATCCGGATCTTGGTCCATACCCTCCCTAGATATGCGGGCATCCATAAGAAGAAGCCAGAGCTAATGGAGATTCCAATAGTTGGCGGAAACATTGAAGAACAGCTAGATTATGCCTTCTCTCTAATTGGAAAGCTTATTAGAGTTTCTGACGTCTTTAAAGAAGGGCAGTACGTTGATGTTACAGCAGTTACAAAGGGAAAGGGATTTCAAGGAGTCATTAAAAGGTTTGGAGTAGCCCTACTACCACATAAAGCAGGTAAAAGGAGGAGAGAAGTCGGGAGCTTGGGATCAAGGCATCCGCCCTGGATAAGTTGGAGAGTTCCCAGGCCCGGTCAGATGGGATACCATAAGAGAACTGAGTACAATAAACGAATTCTTAAGATAGTACAAGCGGATCTGGATGAAAAAGGAATACCAAAGAGCTATCCAACCGAGATAAACTTGAGAGGTGGCTTCAGAAACTATGGAATAATCAAAAGCGATGCGATAGTGTTGCAGGGGTCTGTTCCTGGGCCGGTAAAAAGGTTTGTGATGATAAGGCATGCTATAAGACCTCCTAAGCTAGCAGAACTCGGAGAACCAAAAATCATAAGCATAGCTAGGGTAGGAGGGGATAAGAAATGAATGGTTTAAGGAGACCACTATTTAACCTTGAAGGGGAAATAATCGGGGAAATTGAGCTTCCAGAAGTTTTCAAAACAGACATAAGACCTGATATCATAAGAAGAGTTTATTTGTCGCAGCTAACAGCCAGAATACAGCCTCAAGGCAGGGATAAGAGAGCTGGGATGAGAACTTCTGCGGAGTCTAGAGGAACTGGGCTAGATCTTGCTAGAGTGCCTAGAATAAAGGGTACTTTATATCCTGCCGCTGGAAGAGCCGCAATGGCTCCATTTGTAAGAGGAGGCCGGAGGGCTCATCCTCCAAAGGTAGAGAAGGTGATTTGGGAGAGAGTAAATAAGAAGGAGAGAAGGCTAGCGATAATGTCCGCTATCGCAGCAACAGCCTCGCTGGATCTCATCATAGCCAGGCATAGGGTGGACGGAATAAAGGCAGCGCCAATAATCGTGATAAGGGACTTGGAGGAAGTCTCGAAAACAAAAGATTTGTACGATTTTCTACTAAAACTTGGATTAAAAGACGAGCTAGAGAGGACAAAGGCGAGATTTCGGAAGATAAGAAGTGGTAAGGGTAAAATGAGGGGTAGGAAAAGAGTTAGAGCCAAGGGACCGCTGATAATTTATAAAGAGAATCCGTCAGTATTCCTCGCTGCTAGAAATATCCCTGGCGTGGACGTTGTTAATGTTAAGCATCTTAGCATCATCCACCTTGCACCAGGAGGCGTTCCAGGAAGGCTTGCGATATGGTCAGAGCCTGCCTTAAAAGCCTTAGATGAGAGATTCGGGGGGTGACTCCATGGAATTTGATCCCTACTCTATATTAATAAGGCCCGTTGCTTCTGAGAAAGCAGTAGCGATGATCGAAAGAGAAAATAAACTCGTATTCATTGTTCACAGGAGAGCAAATAAGCATATGATAAAGAGAGCAGTAGAAGAGGCATTTGAGGTAAAGGTGGAGAATGTGAGAACCTTAATAACTCCCCAAGGTCTGAAGAAAGCATACGTAAAACTTAAACCAGAGTTCAAAGCTAGCGAAATAGCTGCAAAGTTAGGAATTCTATAAGGTGATATAAATGGGTAAGAGAATACTTGTACAAAGAAAGGGCAGAGGAGGAATACAGTTTAGGGCCAGAGATCACTTGAAGGTCGGCCCCGCGAAGTACCCAGTGATAGGCTTAGATCGAACGGTTAGGGGAGTTATAAAGGAATTCCTCCATGAACCGAGTAGATGGACTCCTTTAGCGAAAATCCGGCTTGAGACAGGCGAGGAGTTTATTTACATTCCACCAGAAGGCGTTTATTTAGGTAAAACTATTGAAATAGGCCCAGGAGCATCATTAGAGCCCGGGAATATACTTCCTCTTTATGAGGTTCCAGAGGGAACCCCAGTATGTAATGTGGAGCTTAGATATGGTGATGGAGGTAAAATAGCGAGGAGAAGTGGCACATTTGCGATCGTTTTCTCTAAGGAAAAAGGAAAAGTAACGTTGAGACTTCCATCAGGGAAAACTAAAGTCGTAAATGAGAAGTGCAGAGCAACCATCGGAATAATAGCTGGTGGTGGAAGACCGGAAAAACCACTCTTGAAAGCAGCGGCTGCATATTACAAGGAGAGAGTACACCCAAAGAGGTGGCCGAAAGTTAGGGGAGTTGCCATGAATCCGGTGAGCCATCCACACGGAGGCGGATCTCACGCCAGACCAGGAGCTCCTACATCTGTTAGCAGAGGAGCTCCTCCTGGAGCTAAGGTAGGGCATATAGCTGCTCGCAAGACAGGTCGTGCTAAGAAGAGAAGGGGTACAAGGAGAGGTTAAGGGAAAGAAATAAAAACCGTGATCATAACCCCTTATGGTGATAAATCATGCCTAAGGAATTCACCTACAGAGGCCGAACCCTTGAAGAGTTACAAAACCTTTCGATGGAGGAGTTAGCAGAGCTTATGCCAGCTAGAATAAGGAGAACTTTGAAGAGAGGACTTTCTCTTGAGAATAAGAAGCTCCTAGAGAAGATAAGAAAGTACAAGAAGATGGGAATTCAAAAGGTTATAAGAACTCACAGGAGAGATTTCCCAATCCTTCCAGAGATGGTAGGCATGAGAATCGCTGTGCATAATGGAAAGGATTTTGTTGAAGTTTTAATAAAGCCGGAGATGATTGGGCACTATCTGGGAGAGTTTGCAATGACAAACAAGATTGTAAAACACGGTTCTCCAGGAAAGGGAGCTACAAGGTCATCGAAATACGTCCCACTAAAGTAGGATTTTCCTACTTTATTAAATGGTAAGGTTCCCACCGGTAATTCTATTATACAATGTGCTTCTCCTGCTTCCACAAATCTAATGTAAGGTATTTAATGAGAATTATTTCCAGCAACGCATGATTTATTTAGATTTTGGAAATAAGAACACCTAGACCTTGTGAGCCGGGGTAGCCAAGTCCGGACCAAGGCGCCGGCCTTGAGAGCCGGTGGCCCATTCGGGCCGCGTGGGTTCAAATCCCACCCCCGGCGCCAACATCTCCATTTTCAGATAAATTAGGATTCCTCTCTTAGCTAATCACACCTCACAATAAGGGACAAAACTTAAGGAGGTCTAGGTCATCATAACTATGCTAACCTTCACATCGTCAGGTATGGTTATTCCCATGATCTTCCTGATGAATC
>QMVU01000071.1 GCA_003661265.1 Thermoproteota archaeon
CTTCAAGGTACCTACCCTTAGGAACTTCGTCGAGAAATCTGAGACACGAGAATACGATGCCTATCTTCACAGCAGGTTTCACAAATGAGTCCAGTACAAGGATGGAGATCCCCTTTGATATAACAAAAGGGGTCACATACCTATATGGGGTCCATATCGCCATGAAAACCACTGATGCGACTATGGCATGAAGTAAGTGGTCGTCCTTCCTTCGAGAGGAGGATCCAGCACTACTCTGAAATAACGAAGAGCTCTTTCTTCTATCGCTTGAAGCCAATGCCATTGTTCCTCTCTTAAGAAATAGAAATAAAATGTAAATGTTTAAGATCACAATTGAAAAGGTCATTAATTCATCTAATCTACAAGTATTAGTTCCCTTATCGGAAAGCCTTTTCCGTCTTTTTTCTGTTTGAAATATTAGCTTAGAAGGGATATAGAGGGCCGTATAACCGGTCTAATGAACAGAAATGTTTATATAGAAATTATTTCTAATTAGAAATAAGAGTAAAAATGATCGCGAAGAGTCTATTGCGACGGGTCTCTAAGGCCAAGGTAGTATACACCATGAAGCTTATGTCCAAGGATCAGCTCGTAGAGAGGATTAAGAGGTTCCTAAGGCAGCCCTCAAGGTTTGAGTTGCTATTCGTGGGTTCTGTAGAAGGAGGTCCAGATGCCCTAACTCCTTCCGAGAGGTTTGCCATCTGGCAGAAGATTGGGGAGATAATAGATTTGGCCAGGAAGATGGGCGTTAAAGTCCTGAATCATGGCATAGGGAGGGATGGACGCATATTCTTAGTACTTGGTAAGTGATCTCCCCTCCTCATCGTTTGGCTCCTCACTGCTTTTTTCACCCTCCTTTAGGCTTTAAGAGTAGTATCCACAATGGAATTTATTGATGTCCTTGAGCCTGATCCTCATAGGACCTTAACCCAGGACGAAGGTCATGGGAAAATTTAGGGCAACGATTTAAAGGAGCACATGTGCCTTTTTATCGAATGAAACTGGTTTTCTGGCTCCTAGATATTAACTATGAATTTGCAGATAGTGAACCCGAGATAAGGCTCTGGGGGATATCAGAAGAAGGGAGGAGAGTTTTAGTAATCCACAGAGGGTTTTACAGCTACTTTTATGTGGTGCCGAAGCAGGATATGGTTCAGGAGACGATGGAAAAGATTGAGAACATGAGAGGAAGACTTTCACAAATAGTTGGAACGGAAATTGTTGAAAGAAAGTATTTCGGAAAGCCCTTAAAGGTCATAAAGGTCGTCTGTAAAGATCCAGCTGTCTTGGAGGACTATGCCAAGAAGATCTCTAAGCTCGAGCAAGTTGAGAGGTGTTTGGAGTACGATATAAGGTATTCCATGAAGTACATGGTAGACAACGAGGTCTCTCCGTGCAGCTGGCACGAGCTGGAAGTTGAAGAGGTCAAAGAAGGTCCAAATGCTCAAGTGGACGCTGTTTATCTTGCCAAGGAGGTTCCAAGAAAGGTAGAGAGGGAAAGTTCTCCAGAGCTCAGAGTATTAGCTTTTTATCCGATATATTACAGCAAGAGAGGTTCTCCAAAGCCGGAGAGAGATCCTGTTATCATGATAGCTACGCTTAACAGTTCAGGAGAAGCCAAAATTTTCGTCTCAAACGGAGATGACTCAGAGGTCATAAGGGGGTTTACCGAGTACGTGAGGGAGTACGATCCGGATGTAATCGTCGGATTTGAGTCCAACCAGAAACACCTGCTCTACCTAAAAGAAAGGTCGAAGACCTTAGGGGTTGATTTCTCGATAACGAGAACGGGAACAGAGATACACACAAGCGCTTACGGGCACATCTCAATAACTGGGAGGGCAAACGTGGATCTCTACGATTTCGTTGAGGATATAGCGGCAATAAAGCTGAAGACGTTAGAGAACGTGGCGGAGTATTTTGGAGTAGAGCGTCCGAGACGGATAAGGGAGTACGAGATCCCCTCCTACTGGGACGATCCCTCGAAAAGGAAGGAGTTGAAGGAATATGCTGCTGAGTGCTCAAGGAGTATAATGGGGGTAGCCTCTTCCATCTTAGATTTCGCAATTCAGCTATCTGAGCTCGTTGGCATCCCGCTGGATCACGTTGGAACTGCCGCGGTTGGCTTTAAGGTGGAATGGTACCTCATAAAGGAAGCTCATAAGAGGGGAGAACTCGTTCCAGAGAGGGTGGAAAGGCCCTACAGACCATATCCTGGAGCAATTGTCCTTGAACCTAAACCAGGAAGGCACGAGAAGATAGCAGTTCTCGACTTTAAGAGCATGTATCCCAGCATAATGATAGCTTACAACGTCTCCCCGGACACATATGTTCCTCCTGAAGAGATTAAGGAGTCAGAGGATTACTACATAGCCCCAGAGGTCAACCATGCCTTCAGAAAAGAGCCTCCAGGCTTTTACAAGGAGGTTCTGTCCGAGCTTCTCAAGGCAAGGAATCAGATAAGGGAAAAGCTAAAGTCATTGGATCCAGAGAGTCCGGAGTACAGGGCCTTGGACGCAAGGCAGAAAGCTCTCAAAGTGATAGCCAACGCAAGTTACGGGTACAGCGGCTGGATAGGTGCGAGGTGGTACATAAAACCTGTTGCTGAGGCCACCACAGCCTGGGGAAGGGCTACCATAAGGCAGACTATCTCTATTGCCAAAGAAATGGGATTAGAGCTAATTTATGGGGACACAGACAGCATATTCGTCAAGTACGAACCGGACAAGGTTAAGTCCTTCTTGAAGAGCGTAGGAGAAAAGTTGAGGATGGAAATAAAGGTGGACAAGGTATACGAAAGGGTCATCTTCACCGAGGCCAAGAAGAGATATGCTGGTCTCCTGCCAGACGGAAGGCTTGACGTGGTCGGGCTCGAGGTTGTTAGAGGAGATTGGCCTGATGTCGCCAGGAAAGTGCAGAGAAGGGTTTTAGAGATTATGCTGCGCGAAGAGGACTTGGAGAGGGCTAAGCAGGATGCCATCTCCTACGTACGGGAGTTCATATCTGAGCTCAGGGAGGGAAAAGTTCCGTACGACGACCTAATAATCTGGAAGGAGATCACAAGGCCTATAGAGGAATATAAGGCTAGAGGAGCCCATATAGAGGCTGCAAAGATGATGATAGAGGCGGGATGGGAGCTGGAGCCCGGAGACAAGGTGGGCTTCGTGATCCTCAAGGGAGAGGGAAAGCTTTACCAGAGGGCCTCGCCCTACTTCATGGCATCCATAGAGGACGTCGACCTAGAATACTACGTGAGAAATCAAGTAATTCCCGCTGCACTTAGGATACTCTCAGTGTTTGGGGTTAAGGAGGAAGATCTTCTGTCCGAGAGAGAGGGCCTTATGGCGTTCTTGTAGATAAATCAGCTGGATATCTTAATTCCTAGTAGGATTAGGAGGGCCCCCAGAACCTCTATAGGGCTCAGAGTCTCCTTAAGAATTAGAAAGGAGAAGAGAGAGGCAAATACTGGTTCAAGCAACAACATGAGGCCGGTGAACTCTGGAGAGACGGTTTCCTGAGACCTGGCTTGGGCGAAGAACGCGAAGGTTGTGGCGATGACTCCGGTGTACATGACGGCGAGCATCGCTCCTCCCTTGGGCAACATCCACCTTTCACCTGCCAAGAGCGAGAAGAGTATTGAGAGGAGGAAGACCGAGACAGATTCCGAGTAGGCTAGCTCTAATGCATCCATCCTCTTGGTCACTATGTCCACGAGCAGTATCTGAAGGGCCCAGCAGATTGCGCACAGGAAGGTTAGGAAATCGCCCAATGAGATAGCAGTTCCCTTGTACACCCCTGTTAGAAGAGCAAGGCCTACCATTCCCAAAATTATTCCCAGGACAGCCCTAAAATCTGGCTTCCTCCTGAAGAGAAGGAGTCCAAGAACTGGGACAAGAGGGGTGTTAAGGCTCGTGATGAAGGCGGAGTTCACTGCAGTAGTGTACTTCAGGCCGGAGACTTGGAAAAGGAAGCCTGAGAAAACGACAACCCCTACAGTCATCCCCCTTAGCTCCGGAACAAGCCTCCTACCAGCTAAGATGAGGAGGGGTATGAAGGAAAGTAGAGCAACTCCAAACCTCAAGGACAGGAAGAAGAAGACATCGAGGTCGAGTACAGCTATTTTCATCGTGGGAAACGTGCCTCCCCATGCTGCTGCTAGCAGGAAAAGAAGCAATTTTCCTTCGGATGAACTCTCCTCCCTCAAATCCCTTCCCCATCGCTCTCTATGCCAATGACAGCTAATTCGTGCACATTTTAATTATGTGCGGTCAATAAAAGGCTGTATGGTGACTAGCAATAAATCCAGCCCGGACATAAGAACAAGACCCATGATCTTCTCATCTTGGAGGAAAGTGATGAGCGTGGTTTCCATAATATTGGCTGAGCTGCTGACCCTTTACTCCCTCCTCATGCCTTGGTTCTCCATAAAGATGTCCGTTCCGCTAATGGGCATAACTATGAACGGAACGTACGACTTCTTCCTGTTTAACAGGATGAAGATCTCAATAGAGGGGCTTCCAGGTGCCTTTGCTGGAGCTATTGCATCGGAAGAGACCATACTCGTTCGCGTGCATCCGTTGTTCTGGTCACCCGTCCTTGGGCTGGTAGCTGGACTCTGGCCTCTGGTGAGATTGATACGGGAGAAAAGCTATTACAAGCATGCATTGGTCTCAGCAGTTTTGGTGCTTATTATAGCCCTGGAAATGAAGTTCCTCTCCATAAGGATAGGAAAAAAGGCCCTAAGCCAATTTGTGAGTTTAATGGAATCCGTAGGAGCCAATATCTCCTACTCAAACTCTGGATCAAACCTCTTCCTCGTTTCCGGGGCCCTTATGCTCATCGGTCAGATTCCAAACCTGTTTAAGGAAAAAACTTCTTGAATTGAAGTGTTTTTGCTATGAAGGGCAGCAAGAGAAACGTCATAATAATGACTTTAAGCTGGGCCATCATGACCCCATTTACTAGGGCGTCCAGCATCTATTTCTCCCTATACGCCAGGTCCCTGGGGGCGACCAACCTTCAGGTCGGCATAATATCCTCGCTATCCTCACTCGTCCTCGGGATATCAAGGCTCCTCGGAGGATACCTGTGCGACGTAATGGGGAGGAAGAGACTCATAGTCCAAATGACCTTCACATTGGCTGTAACGAGGCTTCTGTTTTATTTTGCTAAGGATTGGACGATGCTTCTCTTAGCTAGAGTTATAGCTTCAATCGCTCTCCTGTACCAGCCAGCGATCTGGGCCTTGATGGCGGATAGTTTGCCTGAAGGAGAGAGGGGGAGGTACATGGCAATCTCCAACACGATAAGCGGGATTTTTGGGATGCTCGGACCTGCAGCTGCTGCCTTCATCGTGAAGCTTAAGGGGGTGGAGAGCGGTGTGAGGTTCCTCTACCTCCTCTCCGCAATCAGCCTTGCTCTCGGGGCTCTCACAAGGTTCTTCCTAGTTGAAACTATACCTGTAAGGGGGAAGCCCTCACTTAGAGGGATGTTGAGGGACTACGCGGCCGTTCTTTCCTTACTTAGGGGAGATATAGGAAAAGTCGCCCTGATAAGCGCGATGGGAATGGCTTTTACAGGCCTCATAGATCCTTTCGTTCAGATATACGCCGTAGAGAACTTGAAAATAGATCCCGCATTCTGGGGCTTCGCAAACATGATAGCTTCCGTTGTGACCCTTCTCAGCCAGCCTCTCTCCGGCTACCTAGCGGACAAGTTTGGGAGCAGGGAAGTAGTTTCCCTCTCCTTTCTTTCGACCTCGATAGGTTACCTAATACTCCTCTCATCTCCAACTGGAGGTAAAAACTTTGTGGTAGCTTCTCTCCTTGCCTTGTCCATTATGCCGAGGTTTCCAGCTATGTTTGCGCTTCGAGCCGACGTGACGGTACCGGAGGTCAGGGGGAGGGTAGACGCCCTAACTAGGCTGATGGCAAACCTAATGCTCTCAGCCAGCAACGTTGCCGGAGGAAAGCTTTACGAGACCTCTCCTCGCTCAACGATCGTGGTTTCGGCCCTTTTGATGGGCTCCATGGCCATTATCTCCTTAACTCTTCTACCAAAGAAGCCAAAAGATCGGAGGGGGAAGCAAGATGAGTAAGAGGTCGTCTTTCGTTTTTCCATGGATGAGGGAGAAGTTATACCGTGAGATCAGGGATCTAGGCCTTTATGTCAGGATGCACGGGTACGAATACTTAATAGCGGATGACAGGAGGATA
>QMVU01000072.1 GCA_003661265.1 Thermoproteota archaeon
GATCTCATAGATCCAGCTTTGTTGAGACCAGGAAGGCTTGAGCGTCTAGTGTACGTGCCGCCTCCAGACAAGTACGGAAGATTAAAGATACTAAAGGTTCTAACGAAGAGAATGCCTCTAGCTAAGGACGTAGATCTTGAGAGCATCGCTGAAAGGACAGAAAACTACAGCGGTGCTGATCTTGCAGCTATCGTTAGGGAGGCTGGACTTAGCGCCATAAGGGAGGATAAGAACGCCAAAGTAGTCTATATGAGACACTTCGAGGAAGCTCTCTCGAAGATACAACCCAGCTTGACGGAAGAACTGATAAAGTACTACGAGAACTTCACCTCATGGGTGAGAGCACCGAAGAAAGTCGAGACTACCAGGGAGGCATACGTTTTTTAAGCGGTAATTCTATCATTAATTTCTTGCTGGCGGGGTAGCTCAGTAGGTAGAGCGTCCGGCTGTTAACCGGAAGGTCATGGGTTCGAATCCCATCCCCGCCGCCATCTCCTTTACTTCTTCCTTGCTTCTTTTTAAGAGTAAAAAACTCAGGATTTTTTATAGAGCTCCAACAAACCTAGGACGTTTACTTAGGCGATAAGGCACATTTAAGGGCCTATATGGCATTCCATTGCACTCGGCCTTAATCTCATCTCTTAGGGAATCGACGGTTGAGAAATACTCTGCACCGTCACGTCTTCTTCTAACGGTTATTCCCTTTTTCTCCAACTCTTTTTCTCCTATGAAGACCAAGTATGGAATCCATCTCCTCTCCGCCTCTCTTACTTTCTTAGCGAGGCTTATATCCCTGTCATCCAGGTCTGCTCTAACCTCGTTCTCCCTCAGGCTCCGCACTACTTCCTCAGCAAATGACATGGCCCTTTCAGTGATCGGGAAAACTCTAACTTGTACTGGAGATAGCCATAATGGAAGCATGGGTTTTACTCCCTTTTCCATAGATTTAGCAGCCTGTTCGAGTATCGCATAAATCATCCTTTCAATGCTTCCCATAGAGGTATGGATTATTATACCAGGCTTTTTCTCACCATCCTCGGCTACATAATAAATGCCATACCTTGCTGAGTCCTCTACATCGAGCTGAACCGTGCTTAACTGTCCATTGCCCTCTGATTTATCAATAAACTGGAATTCATGTTTCATTGCCCAGTAATGCTTCATTTTAGGTAGGATCTCAATTAACGCTGGCTTGTTAACGTGCCTTAGCATTTCTAGGATGTGGGGCTTAAATCGCTCGTAGTACTCCTTCACAACCCTAAAAGCAACAACGTAGTCGATCTCCAACCTCCTAAGGAGCTCATCGTACTCCTTGAAGTAGAGCTTGTAAACTTCCAGAGCCTGATCTATGTCTGCCGCAAAAGTATGGATGTCAGGCATCGTAAACCCTCTTAACCTCCTAAGACCGACGCACTCTCCCCTTTGCTCTAACCTGAAGGAAGGTGAGATCTCATAGAAGCTTAGAGGAAGATGCCTCTTGGAGATTATCATGTCTTTCATCATTTCAAACAGACCAAAATCTCCTGCAAACCTCAAAGTAAATGGAACATTGTCTATTTCAAAGCGATATCCTCTTTCTCTGAATTTCTCTGCCTGCTCAGCTATAGCAGGAACTGTGAGCCTGTAGATTAGGGGGGTCTCAATTTCCATTGCTCCTATCTTGTTTGCTATGTGGAAAGCTAGCTCCTCTATTAACCTCTTAACAAGCGTGCCTTCAGGATAAAATCTGAAATGTCCAACGTCGGATGCAGGTTCATAATCTATCAATTCAAGTCTTCTCATAAGCTCTATGTGTACTGGGCTTCTGCCGGATGGCGGTTTTCCAAAGACCTCATTTCTGACGAAGATTCTCAAATCTTCGTCCTCAATCTGTTTCCATCCCTCTACTTTCAATTCTTTTCCAGAAGGGTAAAGGATAATGAATTCGCTCGGTGTTACAACTTCCTTCTCCCTTTTAACCTCCCTCACTCCCCTTATTACCCTGAGGGACTCCGCCAGAGGGTGGCCCTTGACCTTTATCTCGAAGGCCTTATACCACCCTATTGGGACCTTATGAACCTCAAATCCAGCCTCTCTTAATTTCCTTGAGAAAAGATCATGTAATTCTCTTGCCTTTAAGAAAGGAGCTGGTTTCTCGGTTAGATGGACCCACGGATAGAGCGCTAACTTAGTTACACTTAATCTGCCTGCTACAGTCTTTATGTCTTCTACTGCGGCGTCGATGCAGGATGCGTCGTCATCCCTCTCGTACGATGTGAATAACACCAAGACCTCTTCTATGGAATAGCTCCTCTGTTTAACCTCTTCTGCCTCCTTAACCGCCTTTTCTTTAACTTCATAGCTCAATTTGTCCGAATGCAGGCAGTAGATCCTCAAGTCAATCCCTCAACATAATCTACTCTTGCTCCTTCCTTAGCAATAGGAATCTTAAAAGCTTCAAGCCCCTCACCTCTAAGCTCGAAAACCAATGAGTCAGGATCGCGCGCCATCGCAACAACGCAACCTCCCCCTCCTCCGCCCGAAAGCTTAGCTCCAATTGCTCCTTTTTCTCTAGCTAACCAAACTATCCTATCCAGTTCTGGAGTTGAAACCCCTAAGGCTGAGAGGAGCCAATGATTGAGGTTCATCAGTATGCCGACGCTCTCAAAATCCCCCTTAAGAATAGCTTCTTTGCCGGTCATGGTTATCCTTTCTATAGCATCCAGAATCTCATCTACAATAGAAGTGTACCTTAATCTAAGTTCTGAAACCTTTTCAATCATCTTCTTCGTTTTAGTCGACTCCTTACTACATATCATAGTTAGAGGAATATCTCCCTTATACGCCATCCTCGATACCCTCATCTGTCCATTGACCCACTCTATCCAAACCAGTCCTCCGTAAACAGCACATGCCGGTCCTGTCTTACTAGCTCTACCGTGTATTATTCGTTCAAACTCATAAACGGCTTCTAATAAGGAGCTTCCCTGTAATTCGCACCCTAAAAGGCAGGAGACTGCTTTAGAAACAGCTGCTGCAACGCTAGCTGAACTGGCCATGCCACTACCTATGGGAACAGAGGAGTCTATCACTATCTCCAACCCTTTCCTTTTCTTGAGGAGATTAAAGAGCCTGACTATCCCTAACGCTATGGGTTCAAGTTCTGGATTTCCCTCCCCTTCGATGGAGTTTTTAAAGATCCTGCCTCTAAAAGGCTCCTTGTATGCCGAAGATCTTATCAAGATCTCGTCTTTCATCCCTTCCCTGACGATGGCCCTTGCCCTAAGCTCAACTCCTGCCGCAAGGGCTGGTTTCTTGTAAAGAACTGCATGTTCTCCAAATAAGAATGCCTGAGATGGAGCCGAAGCTTCCACCCTAATTGTGGAAGTCATCTCACTCCTCAAAGCTTACTCCCCTCTTCCTGATAAAGTAAGAGACCATCTTAGCTACCTTCCTTATCTCCGCTTGGGCAGAGGGATCCAACCTTAAATCAAGGAAATGGTTCCAGGCAATTTTTCTCCCGCTTACAAAAAGCCTTGTAGTTACGGCTTGAGGCAATATGTATCTAGCATCTTCTTTCTTAACACCCATTTTAACCAGCTTCTCATATAAATCAAACGACCTGCTGACCTCTTTTGTCATGAGACGAATGACGCTCTCACTTAATTCGCTTGGAAGGTAGAAGTCTCCTGGCTTAACATGTCTTTGGCTCTGTTGAGTAAAGCTTAGGGTTCTGTGCCTGACAAACTGATGGCTGCACACCCTGCTTATTCCTTCAACTATGAAGGAATAAAAAGCATGCCTTTCGTCAGGGTAGTCTGATTGGATCGCAGGAAAAATACGTATACCATCGCGCTCGATTCTCCTTCCTAGCTCAACGCTGAGGTCTAACCTTTCATTTGATTCGATCCCCAGAACAGATGCTAATATCGGGAAATTCGATATGCTCTCTCGTGCTAAGCTCCTAATTAACTTGTTCTCCGATTGTATCATCTCCAGAGCCGTCCTCAGATTAAAAGAAGCAACTATTTCTTTGCCTGCACTTAGTTCAACGTATTTGAAATCAAAAAACATGTTTTTCAGCGCGCTTAAATCTCCATTGAGGTAAACTCTGACAAAGGAATGTTCGAAGACGGAATGGTGGCCTGACTTAAACAGATTTCTTATCAGCCTTCTAACGAGGTCTTCATCCTCTAACTCCTTCATTAATCCTTCTAGACTTTTTGAGCTCCTAGAAAGTCTAGCAGCAAGATAGATTATAGCATCGGAACCGACCTTTTCTATACTTTCAAGCATTTTTGATCTCACTTCTCAGGGATTTAGGTAATCTAATCCCTCTTTGACCTTGATAAGAGCCAGAATATGGACGCATAACCTCTCCTGAGATCTCAAAGAAAACAACGTGTAAGAAGCGGATGCCTGGGTAAATCCTCACAGGATTCGTGCCCGCCCAAAAGACTTCTATCGTAAGTTGGCCTTCAAATCCAGCGTCGACAACAGTAGGAGGAGCAATAAAGCCGAATCTAGCTAATGTACTCCTTAACTCGCACAGAGCTCCGATATTAGGAGGGAGGGATATATATTCTTCGGTGTGGAGGAGAAAAGAGCTCTTTGGTTCTATTAAGATTCCCTCTTTGCCCATCCTCTTTATAGCGAAGAATCTCTCGACATTTGGATCAACTAGATCCAGAACCCCTCTACCTTTTTGAAAACCAACTTCCTGCCCTATTCTAAGATCAACACCGTTTTGCTGTATCGTATCTTTCTTCAAGGGATCTATGATCAATTTCCCAGAGGATATAAGTTCCCGAATTTTTCTATCACTCAGCAAAAATACCACCTTCTTTCAGAACTACTCACTACCTTTAGGGAACCTAGGTAAATGATGGTCATACAGGAGATTATTAAGGAGAAACCCCTCCACATCACCTCCGTCTTAATTCAGAAAGATTTTAGGAGGCACGATGACTGTATTCCTAAGTTGAGAGTGAGACCCGTAAGAAAAGGTGACTTCGAATCCATAGTTGAAACAGACCTGACTAATGTTCCTTATGTAAAGACCAAACCAGCGAACTTTGAGAGGTATTTGAACGTCATTAGAGGAATAGGAGGGGAGATCCTGGTTGTAGAGGAGGAAGGAGAGATAGTTGGAGAGGCAGAGATGGTACCACAGCCAGATCTAAGTGTAGCTGGTCCTCATGTCTTCCTAGTAAACTTGACTTCAAGGGAAAATGATAGAACGATTAAGAGGGAGCTCCTAAGAGCATGCAAAAGAGTTGCGAAGTCTTGGGGTTTTTCGTTCTTGGATCACATACCCTCGCCTGGAGACTTAGAAGATCTCAAGATGTTGGGTTTTACTGTGACAACAGCTAAACAAGTCCTGCTCAAAGTAAGACCAAAGAAGATCGCTAACTTAGCCAAAATTGAAGAGGAAACCTCTAAAAAATATCCTTCAAACCTAGCTCTGCTCTCCGGAGAGATAAGGCCAGGAAAGTTATCGTGGGCATTAGTATTAGGCGAGCAACCATTCATTCCGACAAAGGCATACAGGATAAGGGTAGGAAGGTTTGACTTCATATCTCTTCTCTCCAATGAAGGAGGGAAGCTTCATCTTTCGCTTTTTGGGGTACCAGCCTCTGGGCCTGGAGAGATATTTAATGCCCTCGGGGCTACACTAACCATGGCGGATAGCTTAGGGGCGAGAGAGATTCGAACGCTTGCATGGGCAAGGTATCTCTGTTCTTTCGAATCAGCTGAGTTCGAGGCAACAAGCCAGGTTCCATTGCTTAGGATGAGAGTTGATTGAACGATTATCCCTCTTTTTTGGGGCCATATCTTTTCAAATAAAGCTCAACGGGATCGTAATTAAGCCTCTCCTTTAGAATCCTTCTCCCCTCCTCCGTCAGATCAAGAGGGGTCCAAGGTGGATCAAGAACAAGCTTGACGCTTACTTCCTTAGCCTCTTTAACCTCCTCCTCAACCTTCTTCTTTGCCATTCCTAGGATGAAGAAGCCCATTGGACATCCCGGGGTCGTTAGAGTCATTTTAATTTTGATAATGGGCCCCTCTGAGATCTCTATTCCCCTTAATAGACCTAAATCCACCACATTTACTCCCAATTCTGGGTCCAGAACCTTTTTTAGAGCAGCTAAAACCCTCTCTTCAACATTTTTCAACGAC
>QMVU01000073.1 GCA_003661265.1 Thermoproteota archaeon
AACACGCCTGCCGGAGCTGTGAAGAAGAGCTTAGGCTCCTTCCTACTCCTGAAGAACCTTATTATGTTCTTCCTGTCCTCAACAAGCCTCTTCCACGGAGCTCCCTCTCCTTCTAATAGCTTCATCCCATATATCAGATCTATTCCCTTCCTCTCCAGACACATATCAACGAAGGCGACGAAGTTAAGCCTTTCCTTGAGCTCAGGGGCCGCCATGAACAGGGCTATCCCGTCCTCAAGTACGTCGCCGTAGACGAACTCAAATAGGTTGGTGTTGGCTCTAATCATGATCTCCAAGTCTATTGGGCTCCTGTATATCCTAACGGGCTCCTTCCCCGTGGTTCCGCTTGATGAAAAGACCTTTCCTCCTTTTGGTGTGTCCTCAATTATCAGGGACTTCCAAGCATCTCCTCTCAGAGCATCTGCTGGCAGCACAAGTTTAGGGAGGTCTTCCTCCAAGTCAGCGCTCTTAGGATCGATGCCAAGCCTCTCGAACATGTCTCGGTAGTACGAGCTGTGTCTTGCTAGGTAGGAGAGATACTCCCTAAACAGGGATTTTCTCAGGGAAAGGAGTTGGTCTGGGGATTTCTCTAGAAGGGATCGATCGGAGGCCAGGTCCAAAATTTTCTCGACATACGGGTCTGTGGATACGTCGCCCAAGCTCGATCCCCTCAACTTAGATCAGATCTCTTTTAACCTTTCGTATCGATTTTTTTACGAGCCCCCAAAGAGATTTCTATGAAGAATGAAGCCTTGAGGTAAGCTGGCTGAGAAGGTCAACATTCCTCCATTCTCCGTTTAGGAGAGCCTAAGAATGGTGGTGAGAGAAGCTTTACATAGGCTCTCGTTCCTCAGACTTAGTCAGATCAGCAACCCGTTGCCTCGACCTGTAGGCTAGAAGTACTCCAGGGAGGTTAGCAGTTGAGTGAGCCAATATAGAAGGACTCAGGGATTGAACAACAGCTACAGGCAGACCAAGCATCACGCCCTGTACGAATACGAGTGGGATGAGCTTGAGTTCGATAATCTTCGCATGGCTTAGAGCAAAGAGCAGGGAGGAAAAGATTAGAGCCGGAAATTTTCCTACGAGCCCGGTCATTCCCCACTGAATAAGACCTCTAAACATGAGTTCTTCTGTAATGGGTGCCAGTATCAGGGCGGACGCTGCAAGGACGCTCATCCTTACGTTCTTGACGACTTGCCCGAGAGGGCCTTCCATATCCTTCTTTAGGAGGGAGATTAGGGAAGTAAGGGAGACTGTTGCGATTGGGGTCAGTAAAAACGCAATCCAACCCCTTCCTTCAATCCTGAAGATTAGGAGAAGCCTGTCCTCAAAGTACAGGTATAGGAGAGCTGTGACCAATGCCAACAACTGGCCGAGCATCGATGCCTTGAAGATCTCGTTGGGCTTCCCAAATCTCCTTAGGTAAAGGGACGCCACAAGCGGTACTAGCGATAGGCAGATGAACCCAACGAGGATATCGTTGAGTCCCAACACTGACATACGGGTCTGCTCCCTTAAAAACAAAACAGGAAAGTGATGAGAAGCTCAGAGCACCTGGAATCAAAATTCTCGATCTCTCAGAACCTGAAGTCCCTTTTTGGTGATTACAAAGCCATCTCGAAGTATTCCGGCCTTTTTTACCAAGCCTAACTTTATCAGACGCTTTGCAATCCTGTTGGTGAGCGTCGGAGCCATGGGAGTTAGGGGCAGCCCAAATCCCTTTACGATGTGCACGTACGTCTTCTTCTTACCATCAGAAAGGATCTCAAGGAATTTAAGCTCCTCTTCAGTTAACCTCAAAGGAGATCCCGAAATCCCACCTTCCTCAGCTTTTTAAAGGTTCTGTGATCCCATTAATTGTTTCTACATCCTCTCCAGCTTTGGAATCCCCAAAAGGTCCATTGCATTCCCTAGAGCTATGGAAGCAGCCTTTACTAGGGCAATCCTTGCCTCTCTAACTCCTTCCTCCGCCCTTATGACGGGGCACCTCTCGTAAAACTTGTTTATCAGGGTGGCAAGCTCGTTCGCGTACTGCGCCAGAAGGTCGGGCCTCATCAGGTAGTAGCAGCTTCTTAACGTCTCTGGGAGCTCAGCTATCTTGTAGACGAGTTCTACCTCAACATCTTCCTTAAGATAGGAGCAATCAAATTCCTCTGGGATTTCTCCAGCTTTCCTCAATATCCCCCTCGTCCTAGTGTAGGCGTACTGGATGAACGGGCCACTGTTCTCTTGAAGATTGAGAACCCTATCCCACGTGAAGATCACCTTTTTCGTCGGCACCACATCTATCAGTGCGTACCTTATCGCCCCAACGGCCACCTTTTCAGCTATATCGTCGATCTCCTCATCATTTATTCCAGCCCTCCCCTTGAGAAGGTCTTTAACCCTTCTCTTGGCCTCATCCAGGAGCTCATCTATGGTAACGTATCTTCCCCTCCTCCCGCTCATCTTGACGCCTGGGAGGTCGACGAACTCATAACTGAAGTGCACAAGCTTACCAGGGTCCATGCCCATAAGGGCAACAGTGGCCCTTAGCTGGAGCTGAGCTAACTTCTGGTCGACCCCTATCACGTTGTACACCTTGTCCTGCTTCAGTCCCTCGAACTTGTATAGGGAGTATCCGACATCCGTCCCGGTGTAGAGCCAGGTTCCGTCAGACCTGCTCAGGTAGTATATCGGAGGCATCTTCTCCCTTATTTCCTCAATATCTCCCCCCAGAATTTCCCTTATATCTTCCCTCTCCTCAGCAGCCTTGAGCAGGTTCACGTAGTAGGCTCCATCCTCCTTTTCAAGGTAGCCGGTCTTCTTCACCCTTTCTAAAGCCTTTTCGATCCATCCTCCCCAAATGAGCTCACTCTCCCAGTCATAGGCGTCATGTCTTATCCCAAGTCTCTGCAAAGTCTGCCTGAATCCCTCCATGACTGCCTCAGTGACTTCGCGAAACATGACTTTCACGACCTCATCCTTTCCCTCCTGATACCTCTTGTTGAGTTCTGCAACTGATGATTCTGGGTCCCCATCCTTGTTTATTTCCTCCTCAAGCTTGTTTACTAGATCAGGTGACCTTTTCCTAAGTTCTTCAAGGGCTTCTTTCCATTCCTCAGCCTCCTTCCCTCTTCTTTTCCTGAGTTCGATTACGCAGTTGCAAGCGGCATAAAGGACGCCGTACCAGTGGTCTGGCTTCCCCTCAACTTCAGCTTCTGGGATCTTTGACCTAGCATAGACTAGAAGAGAGACTTGCCTCCCGCTGTCATTAACTAGGTAATGCCTCGAAACCTCAAAGCCTAGCTTCTCCAATATGTTTGCGAAAGTATCGCCAATAACCGCGTTCCTTCCGCTTCCAACGTGGAGGGGGTGGACCGGATTTGCACTCGTGTGCTCTACCATTACCTTTCCTTCTCCAACTTTTGAGGAGCCGAAATCAGGACCGAGCTGGATTGCTGCTTTTATTACGGCCTCAGAAAATCTCTTCCTGTCAAGCCTCAGGTTAACGAAGCCCCCGATTGCCTCGGACGAAATAGCGTAAGGGATCAGGGAGAGCTTGAGGGATCTTGAGAGCTCGACGGCTATCTCATTTGGGGACTTTCTAAGGGAACTGGCGAGCTCAAATGCTACAGGAGAGCCTAAATCTCCAAGCCTTATGTCAGGAACCCTTGAAACCGTGACCTTAGCTCTAACGGGGTATGAGTCCATTATGAGGTCTGACAAAGTTCTAGCGAACGCAGCCTTAACTTCCCCAAGAGGATCCATGGCTTTCACGCTAACTAAAGCCTCCTTCTAATAAATCTTCGTCTGAACCACTAGATGAAGCTTTATTGAAGATCTACCTGTTGGCTATTATTGAGATCAAGATATAAGACCTTTCTCTCGAGCCCTCTTCAATATCTCCGTTTTAATCTCAGAAAGCTCCTCTCCTAAATCTTCTGCGCGCGCACGATCTCCCTTAGAATTCTCGCAGAGGACTCAGAGATCAGACCAGCAAGCGGGCCTGCAATTGCTATTGCTCCTATTCTAGCCGCTAGAATGAGCGATTTCTTAACTTTGGGGTGTCTCTCGAAGAAGCTACGCTTATCCCTCTCCAATCCCTTTACATGGGGAACGAGAAAGCTATTAATCTTACCGACTATGGTCTTATTAGCTGAACTCCGAATAAAACCATCTTTAAACATGATGTAGGATCATGCTCCAAATCCACACCTTCTTCATATACTCTACCTATGCTTATATTCCATGATGGATGACTTAATCACTCAATTTGAAAATTCAGGTTCTTTTTTCCTCTTCTCAAGGCTATCCGCCGCCAATGCTTTCAAGAAACTTCAAGATCTCAGCGGTAACTGCATCTCCAGGTTTTCCAATATCCTTGCTAACCGCATCGTGCGTCTTACCCTGGGCATAAAAGACCTCGAAAGGTGCTCCTACCTCATTCAAAGCGTTAATCAGCCTCTGGGAATCTGCCTTAGTGAGCCTCCAGTCCGTGTATATGACTAAAGTTGGTGGCATGTAGCTACCTTCCTCAACATGAGCAATTGGTGATGCATCTCTCAAAACATTCTCATCTTCGCCAAATGCACGCCTAAACAACGTTTTGTACAGAACTGGAAATGAATTGTGGACATGCACGGGGTCATAACCACCGCCGTTAAGTAAAATCAGACTTTAACGATGGAAGTGTCTAACCCATATTTGCCAAGAAACTTCTCCTCATATGAAACTAAGGCCACAAGATGAGCGCCTGCAGAGTGTCCCATAAGATATATTCTATTTTGATCACCACAGTAGTCACCAACATGGTCATAGACCCAACTTAGAGCTTCAGCAACATCGTAGGCAAAATCTGGATATGAAACCTCTGGAGCAAGTCTGTAGTTAACGCTCACGAACACGTAACCCTGCTTTGCAAAGAACAGACCCTTTGCTGTATGATCTTTCTTGTCTCCAACAGTCCAAGCTCCGCCGTGTACGAAGAAGATCACTGGGTGCTTGCCCCTGCAGGAAGGGCTGTAAATGTCTAAAGCTCTGTACTTATCTTCTACGCCTGCATAGTATATGTTCCTTATGATTTGAAGGCCATGACTTAATTTTCTAATTAAGACAAAGGAAAAAACGACTCCAGCGAGAAGGATTATCACTAACAAAACCGAAAGACCTGATTTCAAACCTCCTTTCCTCCTAGCAGTAGGATATAAACTTTAACTTTTTGTTCTTCTACTTAGAAGAAGCGCGCTAAAAACAAAAGAGGCTTGAAATCAGTGTTTCATAGGTTTCACACCTGTCAATCCATCTCCAGAATCTTCTATCCCTCCACCTACTCCCCAGCCCATACCGTGTATATAGCAATGTTCGTTAAGAAGCAGGCTTACAGAGCTTAGCGCGCGTTGTCTCGAAGGTTCTCCCTTAGGAACTCCCCTATCCTCCAACTCGTTAAGCTTCTGCGCATACCTCTCCTTCCTCATCGCTTATCTGCTGAGTTCGTGGGATCTAAAGTTGCTCTCGGAGTTTCCCTGAAAACTAAGCCCTTGAAGTGCCAAAAAATCATTCATAATGTTCAGGGCTTCAGGCACGCTAGCCCTCACTTGACTCGAACTAAACCGGGAGAAGCTTTTAATGAAGGCTTACGACCAATAGAGAAGCAATCTTTATTATTTATCTGCCTTTTCTTTGCACAATGGAGAGAGTAGATCGGGAGCGTGAAGTAAAGGAGAAGTTAGACAAGCTTGAGGACCTCCGGAGATCGGGGCAGATCTCTGAAGAGACTTATAGAAAGATGAAATCTGAGCTGCAAGAGAGGCTTAAGAGAATCAAGGCTTTGAAGAAAGAGGAGAAGGCGAAGCGAAGACTAAGGCTTCCAAAGGGAGAGGTAGGAAGAGAGGAGAAAATAGGACTGAAGGTTCCTAAGAGAATGCCATTCTTTGGAAGGAAAGGCCCGGGATTAGCTTATCTCAGTGCTGGGGTGATCCTAGGGTTCCTAACGCTCCTTCTATCCTCTTACTTCAGACCAGACCTGATGTCATCGCTCACAGGACTTATTGCTCTTCCTTTGTCAGCTGGTTTCATTGGCTGCCTGCCAGGAAGGCTTGCTGGAGGTGGAATAAGAGAAGCTGGCTACTCTGCCTT
>QMVU01000074.1 GCA_003661265.1 Thermoproteota archaeon
TAGAATAGCTAAGGAATTTGTTAGGGAGTGGAAAGATAAGGAGGAACTCGTTATACCTTCTATAGGTCCCCATGCACCATATACTTGCTCTCCAGATCTCCTAGAAGAAAGCATAGAGTTTGCTCTCGAAAACGATTGCATATTACAAATTCATCTGGCTGAAGACTACTCAGAAGTTGAGGAAATAAAGAAAAGGTATGGAAAGACTCCTATAAGACACGTGGCGGATCTTGGGCTCTTTAGAGCTAAGGTCATAGCTGCACATGTGGTGTGGCCAGACAAAGAGGAAATAGGTCTGCTGGCAAATAAGAATGTATTAGTATCCCATAATCCAGTTAGTAATTTGAAAGTGGCTGCAGGAATCTCTCCTGTACCGGAAATGCTGGCTAAGGGAGTATCAGTTGGTTTGGGAACTGATGGACCCGCCAGTAACAATACCGTGGACATGTTTGAGACAATGAAGGTGGCAGCTCTCATACACAAATGCGCGAACAAGAACCCAACAGTTATGAAGGCGCAACAAGTACTTGATATGGCTACGGTGATACCAGCAAAAAGTTTGGGCTTGAATATAGGCTCTTTGGAGGAGGGCAAGCTAGCTGATATCATCTTGCTGGATACAGAGCTTCCCTGGTGGACACCACTTCATTCAGTGATATCACATTTGGTCTATGCTGCTAGATCAACCGACGTAAATACGGTAATCATTAATGGAAGTATTGTATTGAAAGAGAGAAAGCTGACGACTCTAGATGAGAGAGAAGTCAGGGCTAGGGCTATAGATATTTCTAAATCGCTTCTAGAGAAATCTGGAGTTTCTTCAGAGTTCCTCAATTAAAAAGCCTGCCAACATCTCAGCATAGCTCTTCCTAACGACTCTTCTAGAGAGTTGAAGGACATCAACTAACTCATTCCCGTCGCTGCCTTCTATCTCAACGAATTCTCCCAAACTTTCAACAAAATCTAAATGAACTCTACAATTCCATCCATTTAATTTAAGAGAAGTCCTTTTCTTAACTATTTCCAGTATAACCTTTAACCCTTTTCGGGCAAGCAGACGAATGATACCACTCAAATCATTGGGAAGCGAAGGAACACGAATACCTATTCTTTCCAGAGCTCTCAAAGCTGACTCAGAACCAATAGTTCCCTCTATCTCTATTCTTTTTTTAGAATGTCCGACGAATTCTCTTTTTCCTTTGAAAGTTAAGATAATCTCATTGTTTTCTAGCCTCACCCTTAGAAGTTGGTCACTTTTTAGTAGCCTCATGTCAGGGAAATCGAAGATAAGGTCTCTCTGCAGATAAGACCCAATTACGGAGTACCCTATACCATTTCTCTTTAGCAGATCGAGAAATGTGTTGTGCTGTATTCTAAGCTTAACTTCCTCCTCGACATGGAGGTTATCCAAACATCTCGCCTCGCCCATTCCATTGTGGCTGCTATATGCTCCCTACAAACCATATAAAGTAGAAATAAGGATAGGTAATGAGAAGTAGAATATTGTTCAAGAAAAACCAAAATAGGAGTGCGGGGGGTGGGATTCGAACCCACGAACCCCTATGGGAGCGGATCTTAAGTCCGCCGCCTTTGACCTGGCTCGGCCACCCCCGCGCTATTAATAAAGATACTAGCTCATTGTTTTAATATTTTTTACTATCATCTTCCCGGGTGAGGTAACCCAAGAATGAGTGAGACTCACGGCCCCTCACAACCACTATTGCTGACGAATGATGAGATATTAGCAGCAGCCTTTGAAGCAATAGGTATTAAATCCTTTATTGTAAAGGACAAGGACGAAGTTTTACGCATTTTAAAGGAGAGAGAGGCAGAGCTTCCGGACATAGTTTTCTTAAATGAGTCGGTGGCTGAGATGATATCCGAGCACAGGGAGAGGATTCTACAGAGGAGGGTTTTCAAACCGATTTTTGCGGTAGTACCGGATTTAAAGAAGCCGAGAGGCCTTAGATTGAGGGAGCTTCGTGAATTAATAGAGAAATCTCTCGGTTATAAGGGATTAAAAGTCTAATGGGGGATGCTATGCCAAGATTAGTTGAATTAATTGTTGAGGCAGACAGAAAGTCTAGAGAGATTTTAGAGAATGCGAAAAAGCAAGCCGAGAAGATTATAGAGGAGGCCAATGCAAGAGCCAAGGAGATAATAGAGGAGGCAGAGAAATCAGCAGAAGAGCTGATTAGCAGCAAGATAAAAGAAATTGTAGATAAAGAGGTGGAGAGAATCACTCAAGAACTAACAAGAAAGCTTAACGAGATGAGGGAGACAGCAGAGAGGAATCTGGATGATGTAGCTGAGATAGTTCTGAGGGAGGTAGTGCTAGGTGAAGGGGGCCGAAGCTGAGACAATGAAGGAAGCTGATCTTACAGAAATCGTAGAGTCTATTCTAGAGGAATCAAGACGGAGATCGGAGGAAATAATCGCGCAAGCCAGGCAAGAAGCTTCTAAGATCATAGAAGAGGCTAAAAAGAGGGCTGAAAGGATAAAGGAGGCAAAAAAGAGGGAGGCAGATCGCATAATTAAGGATGAGCTCGCAAAGAGAAGGAGCGCTGCTGAGGTGAGGATAAAAAGGGAGATATTCATGATGCAAAGGAGGTATCTAGATCTTCTCTTCGAAAAAGTTAGGCAAAAGCTTTCTCTTATAGTCGAAGGTAAATTGCCCGGATGGAACTATGAGGAAATACTAAAGGAATACGCACGAGAGGCTGCGGAGAAAATAGGCACAGATAAACTGTATTTGTGGGGCAGAGAAAAGGACATTCCGGTGTTGAGAAAAGTAGCTAAGGAGTTAAGCGAGGAGCTAGGTGTTAACTTCCAAGTGGACGAGTCGAGACGCACCTTCATAATAGGAGGCCTTGTGGCCAGGGACGAGAACGATACCAGGAGGTTTTACAACACATTTGACGGTAGACTTGCAGATTACAGGGAGAGAAATGAGCCTAGACTTATAGATCTGCTCTTCGGGGGGAGTAATGAATGAGCGGCGAGGAGTTAGGTGTGGGTGTGATCAAGCACATTAAGGGTTCGGTTGTAATAGCGGATAACATGAGGGGATCCCAGGTAAGAGAAGTCGTCTTAGTGGGAAAAGAAAAGCTCACCGGAGAGATAGTTAGGATAGAGGGTGACTTAGCGATAATCCAAGTATATGAGCCTACAACTGGAATGTCCCCTGGAGAGCCGGTCATAAGAACAGGCGAGCCCCTAAGCGTAGAATTGGGTCCAGGCTTGCTCGGCCAAGTGCTTGATGGCTTAGGAAGACCTCTTGAGAAAATAGCTGAGGCCGCTGGCTCCTTCATAGAGAGGGGAATAAGGATCCCAACCCTCCCGAGGGATAAGAAATGGGACTTCAAACCTGTTGTCAAGAAAGGGGATAAGATGGATCCAGGAAGCGTGATAGGAGAAGTACCAGAAGGGGCTATAATTCATAAAATAATGGTTCCTCCGAATTTAAAGAGAGTAGAGGTTGTAGAAGTCGCATCTGAGGGTAGCTACTACATAGAAGATGTTATCGCAGTGCTGAGGGAGGATTCTAGGGAAATAGAACTCAAAATGTATCATAAGTGGCCTGTTAGAGTTCCAAGACCCTTCAAGGAATATTTAGGCACGACAGAACTGCTGGTAACTGGCCAAAGGGTAATTGATACGTTCTTCCCAATCTCTAAGGGAGGGACTGCAGCCATTCCCGGAGGGTTTGGTACAGGCAAAACTGTAACGTTACATCAGATCTCCAAGTGGGCAGATGCAGATGTAGTTGTATACGTGGGATGTGGAGAAAGGGGAAATGAGATGACAGATCTCCTCCTTCACTTTCCAAAATTAATCGATCCTAGAACCGGAGAACCACTTATGAAGAGGAGCATCCTTATCGCTAACACAAGCAATATGCCTGTACCAGCTAGAGAAGCCAGTATCTTCGTCGGAATAACGTATGCCGAGTACTACAGGGACATGGGCTATCACGTGGTCCTAACCGCTGACTCGACTTCCCGTTGGGCGGAAGCTCTAAGGGAGCTAAGCTCAAGGCTGGAGGAAATCCCATCGGAGAGAGGATATCCTGCCTATCTCCCCGATTACATAGCCGCTTTTTACGAGAGAGGAGGAAAGGTTAGGACCTTAGGAGGGGACAGGGTAGGATCTGTTAGCATAATAGGGGCTGTCAGCCCATCTGGAGGCGATCTTAATGAACCAGTGACGCAGCACACCATCAGATATGTTGGAACGTTCTGGGCCCTCGATACAACGTTAGCCTTTAAGAGACACTTCCCAGCGATAAATTGGCTTCAAAGCTTCTCAAAATATGTGGACAATGTTAAGGATTGGTGGTTAAAGGAGACAGGGACAAATATGTACGATCTTAGGGAGCAAGCGATGACCATACTTCAAGAATCATCTCGTTTGGAGGAAATAGCTAGCGTAGTAGGAGAAAGTGCATTATCTGATGAGAATAGACTAATTATCCTTATTGGAGAGCTCATTAGAGAAGGTTTCTTGGTACAAAACGCCTATCACGAGATTGATACATACTGTCCGCCTCATAAACAGGTTCTGATACTCAAGACCCTTCTGGAATTCTATAACAAGGTTAAACCTTTAGTAGACGCAGGTGTTCCTTTTACAGAGATAGAGAAACTGGAAGTTATTGGTGATCTAGGGAGATTGAAGTTTCTAAAGGACGAGCAGGTGGAGGAGGCCATAAAAGACATTAAGAAGAGGCTTGAGACGGAACTCTCTCAAGTTAAAAGGGCGGTGATCTAGATGAGTGTAAGCGGACTGGTATATAGAGGAATAGAACAAGTGAAAGGCCCTCTCATCATTATGAAGGGAGTACCAGGCGCTAAGTACGGAGAAGTTGTCAAGATATTCAATGAGGAAGGAAAGGAGTGGATTGGACAGGTTCTTGAAGCTGGGAAAGAAATGATTGTAGTTCAAGTGCTAGGAGATCCTGCAGGGATAGAAAGCGATGTCATGATAAAGTTTACCGGAACTACCCTTCAGCTTCCGGTTTCAAGCGACATGATAGGACGAATGTTCAACGGAGCTGGAAAACCCATAGATGGAGGTCCCCCAATAAGGCCTGAGGATTACAGGGAGATAGATGGAAAGCCCATAAACCCTGTGAGAAGGGACTATCCAGATGAATTTGTAGAAACAGGAATTTCAGCAATAGATGGGATGCTAAGCCTCGTTAGAGGCCAGAAGTTACCGATATTCTCCATCTCAGGATTGCCTCACAATCAATTAGCGGCTCAGATAGCGAGGCAGGCATTTGTTCCAGGAAAGGAGGAGAGATTCTCGATAGTCTTTGCAGCCATAGGTCTAAAGACAGAGGAGGTAATGTTCTTCATGAAGCAGTTTGAAGAGCTTGGGGCTCTGAGCAGGTCTGTCATGTTCCTTAATCTAGCTGATGACCCAGTAATAGAGAGGCTAACCACGCCTAGAGTTGCCCTTACGGCTGCGGAGTACTTAGCATTTGATCTGGGCATGGATGTGCTGGTCATTATGACCGATATGACCAACTATTGTGAGGCTCTCAGGGAGATAAGTGCCGCTAGAGAAGAGGTTCCAAGTAGAAAGGGATATCCCGGTTACATGTACAGTGACCTGGCCTCACTATATGAGAGAGCGGGCAGGATAAAAGGTAAGCCTGGATCTATAACGTTACTCCCAATACTGACGATGCCTGGAGGAGACTTTACTCATCCGATACCAGACCTAACTGGCTATATTACCGAGGGTCAGATTTTCCTTAGCACATCTCTGCACAACAGGGGAATATATCCGCCTATAGATGTACTCCCGAGTCTTAGCAGGCTCATGAAAGACGGAATAGGCGAGGGTAAGACCCGAAAGGATCATAAGGCTGTATCAGATCAGCTTTATGCTACATATTCAATGGGTACAAGGGCCAGAGAACTTGCGAGCATAATTGGAGAAGCGGGTTTGAGCGAGAGGGAGAGAATATACTACGAGTTTGCCACGGAGTTCGAAGAGAGATTCATAAAACAAGGATTTGAGGAGAGAAGATCGATAGAAGAGACCTTAGATATAGCCTGGGATCTTCTTGCGATGATTCCAGAGAGAGAACTTACCAGAATAAGCAGA
>QMVU01000075.1 GCA_003661265.1 Thermoproteota archaeon
AAGCTGTTCGAAGTTCATCTCAGCTTGATGCTTCGGAGATTTGAGGAAGGAGTAGCCAAGACTTACGCCGATATCCTTGCTTCTAACGACGTCAGGTGGATTGGAAGAAGGCTGAATCCTATGGACCAGTTTAGAGAGCTAATAGCTCACGAAAGGAGTGTTCTGAGGAGGTTACTAAGCGGGGAGACAGGTAAACTTCTTGACGTTGGTGCTGGCTATGGAAGGCTTCTCCCAGTTTACCTAGAGATGGGTTTCGATGTAGCGGCCGTAGAGAGGGATCCCGCAGCAAGGGCCATCCTGATAGAAAAAGGAGTTAAAGCTTATGATGCTGATGCCGCTCACTTACCATTTTCCGATGGAGAATTCGATGTCCTCGTCATGATCCTGGTGATCCATGAGGTTCCCCAAGAGGAGAGGTTTAGGGTCTTATCAGAATGTTGTAGGGTGCTTAAAGAAGGAGGAATTGCAATAATCGGAGAGCATAGGGCCGAGGGCTTCGATCCAGACTGGTTATTAACTGCTTTGCCTGAAGTTGGCTTGAAAATAGAGGAAATTGAGAGAAGCGAGTGGAGGTTTGCCTATCGAAGCAGGGAAAGGGTTTTAATCAAGTGTAGGAAGACGACAGGGTAAATAGGGAATCAGGCGACTAGCTGAGCAGGTAATCAAAGTCGATTTTCCCCAGATACTTGTAGTTTTCGGCCTCCTCTAGGTTGGATGAGATGCAGAAGAATGTCGGAAACGCTCTTTTCTCCTTTGACTTTAGTCTCACATAGATCATGGCTGAGGCGTGACCACCGAACTCGGAGGACTCGTCCGCCATGGCAATTTCAACGCCCTTCCTAGAGCGGGTCACTATTGTAATGAAGCGCTTCTTTGAAGGATTGCTCGCTATTATATATCCCTGAGAGGAGGGAAGCCAAGCGGAGTAGGGACTTTCCCTCCTAACGTACCTTAACACATCCGTTGGAACCGCAATCCTATATCCCTTCTTCTCACCTCCTACTTGGAGGAAGAATCCCAAGAGCATCTCAAAAGTTCTGGAAGCTTCTGACATGTTCTCGACTCTTGGAACCACAAGAAGGATCCTGCTCAAGGGTTTAGTTAGGTATGAGATGCTAAACCTGAGACCCCACAGGCTTCTGTGCTCCTCCCTTTCTGGATCGAACCACATTTTAACGCCGATCCATTCGTTCACATTCATGACTTTGGCCCTCCATCTCTCTCTATGGAAAGTCCAATGCCACTCATTCCTTTCAACCCACCCATTTAGACCGATTCCTCCTAGCCACTCTCCAAGCCATGAGAAAGTGGTGACCTCGGGGAACGGTGAGAGCAGGTGCTCAACCCCATTTTCGTCCTTAATGCTGTAGAGAATCCCTCCATATTCTGGAGAAGCCTTAAACTTAAGATATCCGTTGTCGATGAGGTATGACTTCTTACCTTCGTCAAGAATCTCCTTTACTTTTACCTTCCCTGAATCGCCAATCAGGATGAGAGGAACCTCAAACTTAAGGTCCGTCTCCGGAAGAGACAAGGTTATCTCTCCCTTATAGGCTCCAGGAGGTCTCTCAGATGAGATCCTCGTCGTAAATACCTTCTCATCCCCTAGTGTGAGGTTTTCAAATGAGAACTCATTCTTTTCAGATTTCCAGCCTTCTGGTAGTAAGAGAGTAAGCCTTCCATCGTACTTCCTCATCCTAAGGCTGTACACCCGAATTTTGAGGTCCGTAGCTCCCTCGATAAGCACAGGACTCGTCGAAACATTGACGAAGAAACCCTCGGAAACGTCTTCATAGGGCTCTGGCTCAATCTTTCCCTCGTATATGGACTTCCAGAGCTCTCTTACAGTCCTCCAACCCCCAGGACCTACGTAAAAGTAGAATGGTTCCAACCAGGCTATGGAGAAGGGCTCAAGCTTTACGTCAAACACGAAGTTGACTTTCCCTCCTCCGAACTCGTTCTCCTCAACCTTGCCCCAGAGAACCCCAAATGAAACGTTCTTCTCCGGGAATTCAAAGCAGACCCATCTCTCCCAAAGGTAATCTGGTTTCTTAGGCAAATCCCGATCCCAATAGGGGAAGTCGCCCTCGATGGCAGGGGATCTTACGACCACCCCTCGCAAGGGGATGTTATATGTGGAGCCCCAGAAGTTCACCCAGTTTCTCGACTGGAGCTTAAACTTCATGTCCTTCGCGGAGTTATTGATGAAACCGTGCCTTATCCTGATTAAATGACTACCTCCGTACATTATGATCTCCTTGAGTAGGGTAAGTCCTTCAAACTTATCTGAGTTGGCGCTGAGCGTTATTCTATAGCCAGAGGGAATCTTCTCGAACCTAGCGTTGAAATCCTTCATGTCAAACTCGGAAGGCCAGAAAGGTGGCCCTATTCCAACCCTCAAAGTGTTGGCAAGCAGGAGGCCAGACCCCTTATCCACAACGCCCATGGTTCCTCCTCTCCTAAGGTTGAATATGAGCCTAGTGGTCATGTTCTCTCCTATCAGTTGGTGCTCATTGCCTTCTGTTGCAACTACTACGCTTGCTGGCTCAAGAATTCTTACGTGAAATTTCTTTGGTCTTGTCTTAACCTCCCTCCCCCTTGCACGTACAGATGCCCTGAGTACTAGAGGGTAGGCTCCTGCCTCACGGTCCTTTGAAACCCTAATTCTGGCCTTAATTCCTGAGAAACCTAGAGGATTTATCTCGCAACTCCTCTCATAGTCAACTTCAATCTCCTTCGGATGTGAAAGCAAGAGTGAGATGTTCGCTTTCTCCTTTAAGAAGGACCTGAGGTTGATCGTTACGAGAGAATCGGTTCCCGGATAACAAGAAAACGGAAAAGGATCGATGCTCACCTCAACAGGTTGCCTTATCCTAACTCCAGCGGCAAGAGGAATCAGCAGATCCCCCATTACTAAGTTACTGGCTATCTTCCTAGATCTTTCGTCCTCATATCTCTTCTCTGCCATTACATCTGGCTCAAAAACGGCCCTTACTTCTACCTCTTCCTTTGGAGGAACCCTGAAGGAACTCCTGGGGAACTTCAATACCCTTATCTCAGGATCCGGCTGGACGAAAAGGGCACATCTTATCTCTTCCTCCCCTCTGTTCTCCACCCTCCACTTTATCTCCTGAGGGAAGCCCGCAGGTGCTTCCTGCTCTTCTACCCAGCATCCAACTGCAAGCTCTGGTGTTTCGATACCCATTATCTCCCTTGCTTCCCTGTCAACAAGGACTCTCATCCTCTTCCCATTTACCTCGAACTCGTAGGGGAATACCTTCATCCCTTTCTCCCTGAAATCGTCCTCTCTTTGTGTAATCTCCCTGATGAAGTGCTTGTACCATTTTGGATGAAGAAGATCATGTTTCTCTAGAAATTTTGAGGTTAGGGGATGGGTTAGAATGGCAGGCATGTAGTTCTGCATGTACACATCCGTTTTTGGAACCCAGAAGAACCCGGTTTTCTTGTAAAGAGGAACGGCAAGGAGATTTCCTCCCCAAGTGTGTAGATCTAGCCTCTTCCTCCCTATTTTAACCGTTTCCTCTATGCTTGCCAGGAGGAGAGCCTTTCCTATGCCTTTCCCCCTATGTCTCGGGTGGACGTTCAGGAAATCTACGTAAGCAGCATCCTTCTCCGAGAAATGCTCAGTCACCGTGCAAATCCCAACTATCTCCCCATCAAGCTCTGCAACTAGCGGGGCAAAGCACCGGCTCCTCTCAATCCACTCCCTCGCCCTTTCAGCTGTGTAAGGGATCCCTCCTGTCAGCCCTCCTGGCCATCCTTCCTCGCTCTCGTTCATAAGCTTTGCAAGCCCTTCAGCGTCCTCGTCAACGAAACGTCTGATGACGACGTTTTTCATATGATCTCGACTACTCAACGCGGAAAAATAAGTGTAACGATTTTTTAGACCTGACAGCTGAAGGCACAAGATGTCCCCAGATGAGGTCTTGAGTATCGAGATCCCAAAAGAGCACATGGAATCGCTGCTTGAAGAGAGCAGGAAGTCCAGCCACTTCTTGACTGACCCCTTTTCCTGTCGAAAAGTCTTTTGGAAGCTGATGAGATCGGTTTAGAGCTTGTAGGGATCTTCCACTCACATCCTGCTCCTCCTAGGCCCTCTGCGCTGGAACTAAAGTTCTATGGAACTAAATCCCGTCGTGTGGGTTATAGCGGACAGCACGAAGATGGAGGTTAAAGCTTATTTTTTTGGCTAGAGGCACCTTGAGAGGGTAAAGATAGAGCTTAGGGATTCCTAGTGAGGATTTCCTCCTCTTAGTGAGGAAGTTCTCTCTTAGTTTACTCCTCCTTAACTTCGGGCTCCCTCACAGCGAAGACCATTGGGATGAAGAGCAGATTGACGAATATGACGAAGATAAACGGATATGCTGCGTTCCTTGCGTAAAGAAATCCTCCTATAGCTGAAGCTATGCTCGATGAGATTCCTGACACTATGTTCCTCACTGATGAGACCCTGGCCCTCATGTTCCTTGGAACGACGTCTATCCAAAGGGCACCGAGGGCTGGCCACCAGAAGGCCTCTCCGAAGAGGCTTATGAGATAGGCCAGGAGAACCATCGAAAAACCGGTTGCCTTCACGAAAATCAGGTTGGAGAGAGCCCAGAGTAGGGGAACATAGCGCATCTGCCTAACTCTCCCCCTCTTATCGGAGAGCCTTCCTCCGTAAAGGCTTAAGGGGAAATATACCAGGTTGTAAATCGCGTGTAAAGATCCCCACTCCATCTTGCTTACTCCTATGACCCTAAGGGCATAGAGAACCCAGAAAGCACCGGTCGTCCCTCTCATGACCCCAAACAAGCCCTGTATTATCAAGAGATGACCTATTGAGCTGGATGCCCACGAAAAAACGCTTTTAAGGCTTTTCAAGGACTCTACAACCGAATATTCGAAAGATCCCTTTCCCTCTTCAACTAGAGTTTCGACGAGCCCGAACCTCAGGATCCCTGAGACGAGGTAGGAGGCTGATATCACAACCAGGGCAATCCTGAGCCCTGATACCCCGCAAACCTCGTAGAGGTATCCTCCGAGAAAGGAGCCTAAGATGCTCGGTATGACCCAAGAGATCCCGTCTATGAGAGAAGAAGAGAAACCCCTAGCGTCTTTGGGAAGGGAATCCTGAAAGAGGGCCTGGAGGGCGGGAATGTAAAGGCTTCCGAGCAGGGCTGTGATTATGGAAGCCACGAAGTAGACCTTCCAGCTTCTGGCTAGAGCCATGGCGAACGATGGAAGGGTTAAAAGCAAGGTTCCCCAAGCTACTAGTCCCTTTCTCCCCTTCTTATCCGCCATGTATCCACCGGGAATCTGGGCTAGCATGCTGACGATTATCACAACGGAGTTCATCAGGCCTATCACTTCGGGGGAAGCCCCGAGTTTGTTGACGTAGTCCGATTCGAATTGGTAAAAGAGGGGCCTTGTCGAGGAGAAGAGAATCCAGGTAACGACCATTATGGCTAAGTTCCTGTTCTTGAGTATCTCTGCTATCAAAGTTAGCCTTGACCTCGATCCCATTATTACTCAGAATTATATCCTAACCAATTTTCTAATAATAGTTATAATCCTGTAGCGCTTGTGCCTTTTGACGTCCAAATCTTGAGATCTCGTTAGAAAACTGAGGAAATCTTGTCAGCAAATTTGAAAGGAGGGTTCGATGACAAATAAGAGCTAGTTACTTGTTATTGCTGCATCGAACTCTTAAGAATGGCCATGGCGACTGGGATGTAGAGGGATACCTGCTCGAAGTACTTGGCATGCGGGGTTTCATCCACATCCGGACTAAGTTCTTCCCTCCTAGGGAAAGGATGAAGGATTATCATCCTGTTTTTGGCCTCTCTTAGGAGAGATTTCGTTATCCTGTACGTTCCCCTAAGCCTCTCATACTCAGAGGGATCAGGAAACCTTTCCTTTTGTAATCTGGTGACGTAGAGGACATCCAGCTCAGATATAACTTCTTCTAACCATGATATCTCCTCAAAGTCTATCCTGGATGAGACAAGAGCTTCCCTCACATCGCTCTTCACCCTCAAACTCTGAGGAGATATCAGGTAGAGCTTTGAGGGCAGGAACCTGGTTAGACCGAGTAGAAA
>QMVU01000076.1 GCA_003661265.1 Thermoproteota archaeon
AGGTCTTCTATTTATGTTACCACACTTAAGACACTTTATCGTTAAATGCGGGTAGTTCTCTGATCTAGTCCTTATAACTGCAGTAATTCCCGGAAATAAAAGCCTCTTGCATGACTTACAGAATCTCCACTTCCACTCCCTAGGAATCGATACTCTGCACCTGAGGGATATCTTCCTAGCTAGTTCGCCGTATCTCTCGGCAAGTTGGAGATTCTCTTTCGATATTTTATCAGCTAGTCTCAAGAGGATTGTGATTCTTTGTTTTGCTATCCTTCTAGCCCTTAACTTTCTTTCTCTAAACCTCCTTTTCCTCAAGGAGACCACCTTTTCGCGTAGAAGAGATAGGAGAGTAGCATACAAATGGCAGCAGAGGCGGTGATTACCTTCTCGCAAAGGCTGATCTCCTCATCTATCAGTTTCTTAACTTCCTTCGAATAGTCCCCGTGAGGGAATCCCCCTACTAAGATCAGCGTATCTTGTCTTAGGATCCTCCTAGCTACATCGATAGGATCCTCTAGCCTTCCTTTCTCGCTAAGTGCTATTTTAAGCTTGGGAGAAAGGGATTTGAGGAGAGATTCCAAGTCAGAACTTATCTCCCTTATCAAAGACCTGTCCTTGGGTCCTACCCTCCCCTCCATCAGGAGTTGCTCCATTAGACCAAGGAACCTGAGGTAATTTCTGGGTAGCCTTGTTGTGGGGCTTACCTCGAATATCCTCCCCTTATACGTATGAAGGTAGATTTTCATTGGTAGATAGGATTTTAAAGGGGAATCCAGAATCGTGAGAAGGAGCCTGTGTACAACATCAGGTCTGCCTCTTTTCTCTTGATCAGGTAATAACTTTCTTCTTAACGGAAGAAGGGAAGATATATCAAAGATCATCTCTGTTGGTTTTTTATTTCTCATCCTAGCCATCGCTTTAATAGCAGGTAATGAAGCGATTTCCTCTGGAACAAGTTCTAATGAAGCATTAGCTATAATAATGGAAAGCACAATATGAATTGGTGTCGTCATAATTAAAGTGGTTGCAAAAGCGACAGTTTTTTAAGCGATTTAAAGGCTCTTAAGGAAGGAGCGGCCGTAGTCTAGCCTGGCAGGATGGGGGCCTGCCACGCCCCAGTGAGGTGGTCGACCTCGGGGAGACCCGGGTTCGAATCCCGGCGGCCGCACCATCTTGTACAACGAGGTTTTCAGGTGGCCGCGGTGGCGTAGCGGTAGCGTGGGGGCCTGTGGAGCCCCTGGCCCGGGTTCGAATCCCGGCCGCGGCCCCATTCCAGAGACCATTCCTTAATAAGAGCATTTATTTTCCTCTGGAAAAGATGATGGTACGATGAATTTTAACTTGGAAGAAGTGCTAGCAACTCTCACCAAAGCTAAATCCAATGTAAAAAGGAGACTTGAGGATCTCGCTCGGATCGGGAGAGATCCTAAAGGAGGAGTAACGAGGCTAGCTTACTCTCAGGAGGAAAATTTTGCTTTTGACTACATCAAAAGGGTTGGAATTAGTTATGGGTTAATTGCAAAGGAGGATCCGGTTGGAAATCTTTATCTTGAGTTACCGGGCTCTCCCTCAGAGGATCTTGTGATAATCGGTTCTCACCTGGATACTGTACCTCAAGGAGGCATGTTTGACGGTACTGTAGGAGTCATCTGTTCTTTAGAAATAGCAAAGATCCTCTCTCAAGCCAAGTTAAAGAGGAAACTTGTTATAGCTGCCTTTAGAGGTGAAGAGTCTTCCAGATTCAAAATCTCTCTGATAGGCAGTAGCATAGCTACCGGACAGCTTAATCCTAACATGCTAGAGGCAAAGGACTCTAAGGGAGTTAAACTGAAGGATGCTATCAGAAGCTGTGGCTTTGATCCAGATCGTTTGAGAGAAGCTGTTCTTCCTCTTAAAAAGATCAGAGCATATTTAGAGTATCACATAGAACAGGGACCTGTACTTGAGGCTTATGGGTGTCCTGTCGGAGTCGTTACGGCCATAGCTGCGCCGGTCAGATATAAAGTCAGTTTCTCAGGTGAATGGGCTCATTCTGGAGCAACTCCCATGAATTTGAGGAAAGATGCCTTAGTTGCTGCTGCTGATTTTGTATTAACTGTGAGAGCTATTTGTGCCAGGAGGGGCGATGTTGTAGGTACTGTCGGCGATCTTCAGATTCCTGGGGGTTCTATAAATAAGGTACCGGGCGAGGTAGTACTTTATCTTGATGTCCGAGGTGTAGATTTGTCTGAGAGGGAGAGAACTGTTCAGGAAATTTTCGAACTAACTAGGAAAAAGGCTGAGAGCTACAGTGTTAGCATGAACTTTATGAAGATAGAGGAAAAATTTCCTCAAAAGCTCTCCAATCAAATTATTAAGTTCCTTGAACGTGCTTGTGATCTAACTAATGTTGAGTACTTGTTAATGCCGAGCGGAGCTAGTCATGATGCTTTGAGTTTTTCTAAAGTAGGAGTGCCAACTGGTATGTTGTTTTGTCAAAGCAAAGGAGGGATTAGCCATTCTCCACGAGAATTTAGCCAATTAGATCATATATTGGCTGGTGCTCGTGCTTTGCTTGTGGCAACTTACATGTTAACAACTGCGTCTCATTACTCATAATATAAGAGCCCTCGATTAGGTTTGCTCCAAGTTATTTCTAACCTAATACGGCTTTCAATTTGAGAAAAAGTGGACCCGGCGGGATTCGAACCCGCGACCTCTGGCTTGCAAAGCCAGCGCTCTACCACTGAGCTACGGGCCCTCTTCATACTTGAGGGCCTCGTTAAAAAACCTTGCTTTATTCTGTAATATAACGTAGGTGCGACAAGTGGAAAGTATGTATTTTAAATAGCCAGCGGGAGCGTATCCCTGTGCTACGGGAGGGTAAGGTATATTGAAATCATTAACTAACGATGCAATTGAGGCTCATCGGAGGGATGCAGTAAGTCCTAGGAAGATCGTACCCGATGACAAGTTTCTTCTAGAATTTGCAGAAGCTGTTAAACCTAGGATCGTTATTATCGGTGTAGGTGGGGCTGGCTGTAATACAATTACCCGATTAAATGGCATAGGTATAGAAGGAATTGAGACGGTAGCCGCCAACACGGACATTCAACATCTCCTAAGATCCGTTGCTTCGAGAAAAATTCTGCTAGGAAAACAATTATGTGGCGGATACGGTGCCGGAGCTGACTACAGGATAGGAGAAGAAGCCGCAAAGGAGAGCGCTGACGAAATAAGGAAGATTGTGGAGAAAGCTGACATAGTTTTCGTCACTGCTGGTCTCGGCGGCGGTACAGGAACAGGAGGTGCTCCTATTATAGCGGAAATTGCTAAGGAGATGGGTGCTGTTGTCGTTGGAATAGTAACGCTTCCGTTTGAGGCAGAGGGAGATAGAAGAAGATCTGTAGCTCAATGGGGACTAGAGCGTTTGTCCAAGAACGTCGATACCTTAGTTGTAATCAGGAACGATAGGATTCTGGAGATAACTGGAGAGCTACCTATGCATCAAGCATTTTTAGTGGCAGATGAGCTGATGGCAAGGGCAATAAAGGCAATATCGGATGTCGCACAAAAACCAGCTCTAATAAACGTTGATTTAGCTGACTTAAGAACCATACTGGAAAATGGTGGTCTAGCTTTAATGGGAGTAGGAGAGAGCGATTCAGAAAATCGAGCCATGAAAGCCCTGCAAGAAGCTTTGGAGAACCCCTTGTTTGAGGGAGATATATCTGGAGCTACCGGGGCCATAGTTCACATATCTTGCGGTTCTGATTTCTCTTTAGATGAAATGGGAGAGGTTTTAGAAGCTGTTGCAGGGATCCTCTCCCCCGAGGCAAACTTAATCTGGGGAGTTGGCCTTGAGGAATCTTTGAAATCTGCAGTAAGGGTATTGGTGATAATAGTTGGAGTAAGATCTCCGATATTCGAGAAAATCACTAGAGTAAGAGAGCTAAAGACTATTGCACCTGAAGAGTTAATAAGAGGCCATCGTAAGGCTCCAGAAGAGGAAAAGATTAAGGAATTAACGGATCAGCTTGAGATTGAGAGAATATAGGTGACCTGAATTGTCTAGCAAGAGGACCTTAAGAGAGAAAATAGAAAAAACGCTCAAAGTCGCTGAAAAACCGGACTGGAACGAAATATGGACGATGCTGAAGATCACTCTGTTAGGCTTTGGTCTTGTTGGGGCAATAGGTTTTATAATCCAGTACATCTGGACTTTCCTGAAGTTCCCATGAGGTTTGATGGGTGCCACCGCCATGGAGAGACCCGCCCAGAAAAACGTGATATTCTTCGTGATTAGAGCCATAGCTGGACAAGAGGCTAAAGTCGCCTGGCTCCTCTATAAAAGGGCAGAATCCAGGGGAATAAGGGTAAAATCTATTTTGGCATTGCCGTCCTTACGAGGCTACCTTTTCGTCGAGGCAGACAGAGAGTACGATGTAAGAAGGCTCGTCAGAGGACTTCAAAAGGCGAAGATGATGCGAGCAAATCCGGTTACAATTGAAGAGATAGATTCCATGATATCAAAGGAGCCTGAGAAGATAGAGGTTAAGCCCGGAGATATAGTTAAGATAATAAAGGGGAACTTTAAGGGTTTCAGAGCTAAGGTCATATCTGCTCCAGAACCTGGAGCAGAATCTAAGGAGAGGAGGTTCATAATAGCCACCCTTTTGGATGTCGGAAAGGATTGGGAGATAAGAATTCCCCTAGAAAATGTGAAAATTATCAGAGAAGAAAGCTAGGTGATCTCCTATGCCGACGAAAATCGTTAAGGTTTTAGTGGAGGGAGGAAAGGCTACTCCAGGACCTCCTCTCGGACCTGCCATCGGTGGGTTAGGATTGAACATAGGAGAGATCGTCAAGGAAATCAATCAGAAGACAAAAGAGTACCAAGGCATGAAAGTTCCGGTCGAGATTAAGGTGGATTTGGACACAAGAAAATTCGAAATAAAGGTGGGGATTCCAGCTACCTCAATGTTAATCTTACGAGAGTTGGGGGTTGAGAAGGGTTCTGGACAAACGGGATCGCAACAGGTTGGAGATTTGAAGTTCGAATCAGTGCTAAAAATAGCTAAGATAAAACTTCCTGATGCGAATACGAATTCATTAAAGAGCATGGTAAAGATGGTGCTTGGGACCGCCGTTAGCATGGGTGTAACCGTTGAAGGAAAGGATCCCAGGGAGATTATCAAAGAAATAGATGAAGGAAAATGGGATCATATGTTGGAGGGCTGAAATATGGCAATTGAGGGGCAATTAGAAGCTGCTTTGAGGAAAGTAATTGAAAAGAGTCCAGAGAGAAGGTTCAAAGAATCTGTGGATATGACGGTTGTTTTGAAAGGGATAGACCTTAAGAGGGACCCAAAGTCCAGGTTCTCTGAGATAATTGAGCTAGCACATCCGCCGAGGAATAAGACCTCAAAGATAGCTGTTATCGGAACTGGAGATTTTGCGCTTAAAGCTAAAGAAGCTGGTGCTGATGCTGTTTTTGACCCTAGCGAGATAATCGGCAAAAAGAAGAAGGATCTGAAGAAGTTAGCTAATGAATATGATTTCTTCATAGCACAGGCAGATCTCTTACCAAAGATAGTGCCAACAATAGGTCCGATATTTGGTCCAAGAAACAAGATGCCAATTCCTCTCCCGGTAACTAGGTCAGATGATCTTCCTAGTATGATTGAGCGTTTGCGCCGATCCGTTGTAGCAAGGATGATGAAGGATCAGCCAGTCTTTCATGTTAAGATAGGTTCCAGGGATATGGACGTTAAAGAGCTTGTCGAAAATGCAGAACGTGTAATTGACGCCGTTAAGAGAAAATACGGTTCTCTTGACAGGTATCTTAAGACGATCTACTTTAAGACAACCATGGGTCCAGCAGAAAAGGTTGTACCAGGTGCTGCAAGATGAAGGCGGTAAGTAAGAGGGCAGTAAAGGCGAAGCAAATAGAGCGGATAAGAAAACTAGCTGGAGAGTATCCTGTAATCATGTTCGCGGATTTCACCAGGGTGCCCGCTAATGCCTTTCAGAGGTTAAGGAAGGAGCTTGCTCCCAATACAAAACTCGTTGTCATAAAGAAGAAGCTCGTCCCCAT
>QMVU01000077.1 GCA_003661265.1 Thermoproteota archaeon
AGCTCCCTTTCCCTCAGAGCTCCTCAGCAACCTCCCTATCTTAGGCTTCCACTCCCTCTCGTAGATCCTATCTAGCTCCGTACAAACCCTAGTGACTTTTCCAAGCCTGATAATTAGTTTTTCAAGGCTGTTGACCCTCTTTATTGCAGCCTTGTATCTCCTCTCACCGAATTCCTTCAGGAGAAGCTGTAGTTCATCTGAAATCCTATCCAGAAGGTGGGATATCTCCTCCTTCATGTAACAGGACTTCCTTGCCTCCAGAGCCCTGTCTATGATCTCCTGAGACCTTCCAAGGAAGTTCTGCATTTTGGACAGGCAGATCCTCCTAAGAGGTTTCTCGGACTTTAGGTTCCTGAGAACTTCCCTGCATATCCTCTTCACGTCTGAGACCCTCTGCTTCACGCTCTCCTCCCCGACCTCTGAGGACATCACCTCGTTTAGCATCTTTCCTGCTTCCTCCACGAGAGTTATCTCCCTCGTGACATCTACTCCCTCCTCCTTTGCCCTCATGATCTCCTCAATAGTTTTCCTTAGCTCTTCAGCCGCCTCCTCGATGTAATCTCTTCTACTCCTCCTTATCAGGAATATCAAGGTCGGGGGAATTGTTAGGAGTCCAAGGAGGAAGACCTTCTCCCTGAACTCTATCTCAGTCCTCAGGGAGGAGAAGGAGGACCTCAGTATCTCAACAGACTTGTTCGCCTTTATCAAGGCCTCCTCATACTTACCTTGAACCAGATCTATCCTAGCTGATTCTATTAGCTTCTCAGCGTCGGATATACTTCTCTTGTACTGCTCTTTCTGTATCAGAAGCCACTTCCCGCTCTCAAGGTTCCCCTTAAAGCTGGAGAGCAGGGTCTCAGCCTCCACTATGACCTGGCGGACCTCCATGGTCTTGGATCTTACGGACTCGAGATCCTTGAGGAGCTTTGAAGCCCTCTTCTCTATGCTTTCGGCCAAAATTTCCGCATCCCTTGGAGTCTCGTTTAACATGAGGAGGGCCTGGTCGTAGCTGGAGACTAGATCCCTGAGTCCGTTTGAGAAAGGCGTGACGTTGGCTCCAAGTTCGGATATCTCAGCTATCGTGGAGTTGGCCTCCTTCAGAAGTACCGAACAAGTCTCTAGCTTTGAGGAAACCCTATCTCTTATGGATTCCCTGAGGGCCTCGAGGAGGGATGAGGCCTTCGAGTAGATCCAGATGGCTTCATACCTTATGGACGCCGCAATTGCCCTTTTCTCCTCAACCGAAAGCTTTTCGTAGTCCGCGACGAGGGAAAGCCAAGTCTCCCTCAAGGTCCTCTCGGAGTTCAGCAACATGTTCAGCTCAGAGGTCTGAAGCTCGTGCCTTATTCCCCTGGCTTCCTCTTGAGCCAGCTCATAGGATAGCTCGCTAAGCAGAGAGGTCGCGTTCTTTATGGCAATAGATGTCTCTGCGAGCTCTCTGGCTAAGTTGCTCGTGTCAAGAACCTCCTTATAGAGACCAGCTGAGATTAGAGCCATGGCATCATCAAGGGCCCTTCTAGAAACTTCAGACTCAGCTCCAAGCTTTTCTGCCCTCTTTACCTCCTCTTCTGCCTCTAAAATTGAGTTTGATGCCATTTGAGGTAGGAGAAGCCACTCAACTAAGTAGGAGAGGAACTCCTCCTGTCCCTTCTCCCAAGCATCGAGGTCAGAAACGAGGCTCTCTGAAGCAAGGAAGGCAGCCCTTCCCCCCATCGTCACCCTAATTCCTACAGTAAATGGACCCATCCTCTCGTTTGGATCCTTCTCATCGTTCCTAACCGAGTCTTCCCATGCTTCCATGCAAGCCGCGAGGATGGGCTCACCCCTCCCGTGAACGTGGCCAGACGTCTGTACGAAGAAGCTCACCCCATCCAAGCAGGTTGCTCGAACCTCAACGCCATTCCCTCCCTCCGAGATGTAATCTCTTGAAAAGACAACCCCAAGCCTCTCAGAAAGCGCGTTAACATACTGGTTCCCGGGATCGCAGGCTATAAGGAGGGAACCTCCCCCCTTCAAGAAGTCCTGAATCGCCTCGACCTCCTGATTTGAGAAGGGCTCAGAGACTCCAACAATCAGGATCATCGCGAAGTCCTTCAGGTTGGAGAGCCCTCCGCAAGCTACCTCGAATCCAAAGTCCTCTATTATGGAGAAGAGATTTGAAAGCTGATTTGCCCTAAGGTCCGAGTGGCTCTCGTCGAAGAGAACAAGCGTCTTCTCCTGCAATCCCCCGCATGAACAAATTGCGGGGTTTAGCAGGGACAGAGCTAAGACGAAGAGGACCAGATAGCTTCTCCTCACACCCAGTCCTCACTCTCCCTTCTCTCCTCAAATATTAGCTTAGATCTCCTCTCAACTATGCTCCTCATCGCATCGAGGACTGCGGAAACCGCATTAACCCTCTCCAGAGCTGCCTTAGGGTGCTCGTCGAAGACATCGTATGCCACCTTTATCGCGTTCCTGCAAGCATCCAGCACCGCCCTTGCGAGCTCGATATCTATGGAAAACTCTCCTAGCCTCTCCATCCTTTCTATGGTCTCCCTAACGTCCTCATCAACCTTCACTATTCTCTTTAAGGTCTCAACCCTTGTCTCCTCACCATTTAGGGACTTCAACCTCTTCTTCAGGCTCACGTTCTCCATCCTAAGCCTCTCTACCTCCGACTTCAGCCTCATAACCTCGTCCTTGAGGATCTTTATCCTCCTGTCTAGCTCGGCTGCCCCTACCTCTGCTCCGGTCGTGAGCCACTCGACAGCGCTCCTCATGAGGGAGTAGTGGGAGTCAGCCCAGTAACTGTGGTCCCTGAATATCCAGTCCTCCCCGAAGACCACGACAGCCCCCCTTCCCTTCCTGCTAGCTGCCATCACCCTCTTTGATCCTCCGTATTTCCCGAAGGAAACTATGCCTATCGCTGGCTCCTCCAGTCGCATCGGCAGCGGTCTGTAGAAAACTGCCCTCTTAAGCCTTTCACCCACGGGGTGATCCGTGTTAACCTCGTACTCCCCCTCCCCTCCCACAGGGGTTCTCTTCAGCCTTATTCCGAATCCCTCGAGGAGGGCGTTGAGCCTGTCAACTGCGTCCGGCCTCCCCCTGTCGGCTAGTACGATAAGACCTCCTCCTTCCTCTACGAACTCGGTCAGGTTCCTTATAACTGCCCTAGATGAGGGAATATCGGTTAGAATAAGCACATCTGCGTCTGGTCTCTCAAGGACATCGTTGGTCACGTCAACGCTGTACCCCAGGGAGTACAGATCTACGGCCATCCTCCTGAACCCGGACTCATCCATTGGATCGAAGCTCACGCTCGGATAAAGCAATATCCTCCCGCCAATCTTCCTCTTCTTCCTCACCTTTCTCTTCAAGAGCCAGGCCAGAGCGTTCTTTACGAACGTCCTGTTATCGTAAAGGACTATCATCTCGTCATTGAGGAAGCCCGAGTCTCCAGCGACGAGAACCCTCCCAGCTCTGTACTCTGAGATCGCTATCAGAAGAGGGAAGCCCTCTGCAAGCCTCTTCCCATCCAAATCCTCTATGTATGAGCTCATGCTTCCATAGCAGATTGGCCTAGCCCTCGAGTAGTCGAGGATGCTCAAGGAAGAAGGCTCACTTAGGCAAATCTCGTAAACCTCCTTGGTTAGAGGAGTACCTATCGCTATTTCCCTTGAAATAGGGAGGCTCTCGGAACCTTCATGCCTGTTTTGAAGGTCTTTAACCCGATCCCGACTTAATTTCAGGCCGAATTCCTTTAAGACGTGATTAAGGGAATCCGTCCCCTTACCTCTTCCATTTCCGGCGTAGAAAAAACCCTTTCCACTCTCGACAAATGAGACTATCCTCCTTGCATCCTCCTCGCCGACCTGCTTGGAAAGGGGACCTATTAACACGATCAAGTCTGCCTCTAGAAGTAGATCTTCTGAATCTCCTCCCGATTCCTTGATCACCTCGAAGTTGCAGGCAAGTTCCTCAAGAACTGACCTGAGCTCCTCGAACTTCGCCTCAAACTCCTCCTCGTTCACGTCGGAGAAGCGGAGGTCGACCAGCACCAATGGGAACTTAGCCCTCACCGTTACCACTCTCCATGTAGGGCCTCAGCTCCCTCTGTATCTGATAAAGGAAGCCCAGAAGTCTCTTTCCTGGAACTGTAAGCCTATATTCTTTTCTCTTCCCGTTTAGCTCAATCTCCTCTATTATCCCAACCTGCTTGAGTTCCTTGCAGGCCTTTGAGACAGCTTGCCTTGAGACCCTGTCCGCGCCTCCTAAATGATCGACTATCTTTGCCTGTGTCTTTGGTCCGAGAAGAAGGGCTTTAACCACCTTAAACCTGATTAATGAGCCCTTATCTCTAGGGAAGAGAGCCCTTCCTATCTTCAAAAGGTTTTTATCGTCCTCTGATAGCAGGAGTCCCGAGCGATCCATCACCTTTACTGGGCGATGTCGCAATATATTGTTTTCTCTTTTAGTTGACTAAAAATTTTTAACAAAAATTGCAACAGTTACCATATATAGTCAACTATAATTGCAACCTCATCTCTTAAAGCACGGGGTCGCCAGAGGGCTTCGTAAAGATGAACGTTAGATTCCGAAGACCCGCTTTCATAGGTTCTCACCTCTTGATACCTTTATTAGGATCAACGGAGGGATCTTCTCGATGGAGGATATAATCAAGCCTCTTTCCTCGAGGAAAGAGGTTCTTTTCGCTTTCCTATTCGGCTCTGCAGCCAGAGGAGAGGCCTCCAGTTTGAGCGATGTAGATATAGGGGTTTTCCTGGACCCCTCCTTGTCAGAGGAGGATATGCTGGAGGTCTTGATGGAAATAGCCAGTCAGCTTAAGGTAGGAATCAAGGGGGATCTAGTGTTACTTAACAAAGCCTCTCCAAGCCTGGCCTTTGAGGTTATAAGGGGAAGGGCCTTAGTTGTTCGCGATGAACGTGCCCTTAAGGAATTCGTCCATAGGACGCTTAAGATATATCACGATAGGAGACATTACGACTTGAGGTGGGCCAGGAGAATTTTATCGAGGTGATACCTTGTATTTCTCCGAAAAAATAGCCAGAAAGATAGCCATAATCGAGAGAGCCCTGGCTTACCTGAAATCCAGAGCAGATGTTAGGCCGGAGGACGTCGAGAGGAATTATGAGCTTAAGAGCGCTCTGGAAAGGAATTTTCAGGTAGCAATTGAAGCAGCCCTTGATATAGGAGAAATGATAATAGCTGAGGAAGGATTGGAGAGACCTGAGGAATACAGGGATGTTTTCTTGGAGCTTGGGAAGGCCGGAATAATCCCTAACGACTTTGCAAGTAGAATAGCCCCTATGGCAGGATTTAGGAACATCTTAGTTCATCAGTACGACGAAGTAAATGTCAAGTTGATGTGTAAGTTCTTGAGGGAAAAGCTTGGGGATTTGGAGAAATTTATCTCGTATGTGAGGAAGTATTTGAGAAAGAAGGAGGCTTAACTGCTAATTGGTGGTTTTAGCTTGGGTTTAAGCGTCAACCCGTTTAGACTCATCCATACTCTGAAGTGAATTCAGAGCTTCACTTCTGCTTTTTCAGAATATGGATGAGTTTTCTAAAACTCCTTACTGTAGGAGAGGCCAAAGAGCTTCCGGAAGCTCATTTAAAAGGACGGGGGTTTATCCATCCTGAGGTAAGTTTTTGTGGTGAGACCTAGGAGAAGAGTTAAGAGGAGAATACCCTTCCTCTGGAGGGAGCACTACCGTCGAACCGAAAGGGACAAAATCCAGCGAAAAATGTTATATCAAAGGGAGTTCCTGAGAAATTTCCTCAAAAGACAGAGAAAGGAAAGGAAGAGGATTAAAGAGCTCTTCTGGAACCTATGACTAAGGGAGGTGCGGACATGTCAGTTGAAGAAGTCCCATCAGATAGGTTCCCCTACCTGTTGCACCCATGTAGGGCTGTTTTGGTCACTTGCGGAGTTGAGAAGCCGAACATAATAGCAATAGCTTGGATAATGCCCGTTAGCAGGGATCCTCCTTTACTTGCCCTAGCAGTAAGTCCGAAAAGATACTCCCACAAGCTCATAGTTGAGGGAGGGGAG
>QMVU01000078.1 GCA_003661265.1 Thermoproteota archaeon
GAGCTTAATGGAAGGGACCTAAGACCTCATAAGATCAGGTTCAGTCAGGATTTCCCTAGGTGCCTCGTATCGCTTGGTGGCGGAGTTGCCGTCCTTACATATGGACCGAGATTCTCTTACCTAGGAAGGTTTCCATATTGGCTTAAGAAGAGGATAGAGAGGAAGTTCATGAGGGAGCTGGATGAGCTCCTACTCTGCTAACCTGTTTCCAGCGAAAAGTCTATTTAACGTCAGAGAACCCTAAATAGGGGAGGAAGGATAGTTTCAAGGAAAGAAAGACTTCACGATTGGCTTATCAAAGAGATCTCAAGGTTCTTGAGGTCAGAGGGATGGGAAGTCGTAGAGGAGAACTTAGGGCAGGAGAAAGGGCCGGATATCCTCGCCTTATCCCCTGAAGGCAACTATTACGTTTTCGAGTGCGAGGTGGAGCACGCCTCCTCCAGAGCAGCTAGCGAGAGGAAGGCTTTGATGGTAAGGGAGTACATTGAGAGGTATGATTTAGAAGCGGTGATCTTCATAGGAAGAAAGAAGCACGAACAGAAGTTCAGGGAAGCCTGTAAGAGGCTAGGATTGAACGTTAAGACCTCAACCCTTGGCTGGATGAATTTCATCAAGTTAGATGAGGACAAACTGAGGAATTGGCTGAGGAGCTTGGGTAAATCCGCTAGCTCGATGAAATAAGGCACAAATAGTGCTTAGAAGAGGACCTCAGCGGATGTATGGCTCCTTTTACCGATGGAATCTTCAAGTTAAAGCAAACTGTCAAGAGATTCCTCCAGAGCCAACATGAGGGAGCCGTAAGATTCGAGCAAATGACTTCTTTCGTGCTCCACATCCGATTGCTTAAGAAGGACCTGATTAAGTGCTTTCATTGCTTTAAGCCTAAGCTCAGCTATTTTTTGCCCTTCAACGGGCTCTTTCACTTTACTTAGCTCAGTACAGATTTCTCTAAGTTCCTTAGCAAAGCCTCTCAGAAGTTCTGCTAGTTCCTCTTCTCTGGCAAGAAATCTCTCAAATCTAGCCTCAAATTTCCTAATTTCGGTCTCTAGATCCGATGACTTGCTCATGAAAAGCACCTCATGTACTCTGCTGTATTACTACTCAATATAAAAAGTGTTACAACATTGTAAAGCTTCGGAAGAGAAAAAGGGAAGTGTCTTGAGAGAATATCACAACCTCGTTCTATCCGGCTTACATAAAGCTGATCGTATTTTGTGCATGAATTCTTAACAGTCAACGAGGAAATCCAGGATAGTTAAGCGATGGACTGGTAGGTTTAAGTAGGAAGTAGGGTGCATTAGGGAAAAATGGAAGCGACTAACAAGCCGATGTTAACCGGCTTACTGGCGATAGTCATCCCATTAACTTCGATCTTCCTGTCCATCGCTCTCTCCCCATGGTTTAGCTGGCGCTCTAATGCCCTAAGCGACCTTGGACACTCCTTAAGGAGTGAAGTCGCAGAGATATTTAATGCAGGCCTCCTAACAGGAGGCCTGTTGTTGATCCTTTACGGAGCTCTTTTCGTGAGAAAGGTCTACCCACTTACCTCGGTGCTAATAGGGATCGTGGGTTATCTATTTCAATTAGTTGGATTGTTCGACGAAGCATACGGCTCTGCTCACCTCTTAGTTTCAGCTATCTTCTTCCTCTCTCTAGCTATAGCAACTCTAGTCTACTGCTACGAGAGGAGATCCTTATATCCCCTCATCCTCCTAGCGATAGGAACCGTCTCATGGCTAGGGTACTTCTTAAAGATCTATAGATCCGGGATCTCAGTTCCAGAGATCGTATCAGTGCTAGGAGTCGCATTCTGGTATTTTGAGATGTGCTATCGTGTGAATTTGAAGCTGAGTGCAGGGAATCGCGAAACTAACAGTTAAAAAAGAGTGAATTAGCCTTCTAAGGACTTAATGAACTTTTCTATCTCCTTATTGACGATCTCTGGCCTTTCATATAGGATCAAGTGACCCGCATCTGCTATTACCACAAGCTCTGAGTTCGGCATCAGCTTATGAATTTCCTTGCTCCAAGAAGGAGGAGTTACCTTGTCGTCGGCTCCTACTATTATCAGAGTCCTAGCCTTAACATCGTTGAGCCAGGGTCTGGCATCATAGTCTGAGAAGAACTTCCAATACCGGTGAACGTGGGCTGGAAGGCTCGATATGTACTCCTCGTTATCCCTCATGAAGTCCTCGAAAACCTCTTTTCGAGTTTTAGGGCTGAAGAACATGTCCCTGTAAGCTCTAACCGTGAGAGGGTTCTTTGTGAAGAGAATTTTCCTCCAAAATATCGGTGGAAGCACCGCAATTACCCTATCTAGCATGGAAACATGCCACCTAAGGACTGAGCCTATAAGAACGAGTCCCTTAACTTCCCTCTCTCTGGCATAGGTTTGTGCCACCATCGCACCAAAGCTATGTCCGATCAATACCACATCCTGGGGAGTTAAACCGAAGACCTTAAGGACCTCATCCAGATCGAGAAGGTAATCTCGTAGGGAAACCCTTAGGGGCTTATCGGATTCTCCATATCCTCTTTGATCATATACAACACACCTATATTTATTGCAGAAATGAGAGAGCTGATACTTCCAGTTGCTAATCTGCCCCGGCATTCCGTGAAGGAAAACTAATGCTAGCTCAGAGCCTTCCTTTCCGCACTCGCATAGTTTGAGAGTCACCTCCCGAATATTCCTCCTCTCACATTTTAGAGGAAGGTCAGCTATGCGTACGGACATACCGTGATTTATAGCACATAAAAGAGAAAAAGTATTGCAAATCGCCAAGTGTCCAAACACTTCTGCTATTAGAATTTGAATCATTTGAGCTACCTAAGTTGCTTGAAGCTGCGAATTAGGATTTCGATCAGGAGGGCTTATATGGAAAGTGTCGCTTCGTTGGCGATTAGCGTTAAAATATCCGTTATCCTCATGGGAGCTTAATTCCTCTTTCCTCCAAGTCCTTTACAACATCATCCAGGCCGACTCTGAGCAGCGTTTCCTTCTTGGGGATGCCGGTCTCCTTATCCCACCCCCTTAACTCATAGTAATTGTCGAGCATCATGTCGAGCTCTACAACTTGCCCCTTAGCAGGTCCTATTGGCGCTGGGACTTTTGTGAGCCTATCTGGAAGCGTATCGTCCTTTCTCCTTATCCCTTCTCTTACGTTAAAGGCCCTGTGGAGGTTCACTATCCTCTCCCCGATTAACTTCAATTCCTCAGTAGAGAGGTCAAATCCATTAGTTACTGCAAGAGCTTCCTTTATTTCATCATAGAATAGCGCTGGAGGAATCATGGTCCCATATTTACATATCCCTACGGATTCTACCAAAACGGCGAAATCTTCATTGAGTTTGACCATCACCCACTTGTACATTGGGCTTTGCTTCTCCGCTATCTCCGGAAGGTACTGTTCCCCATATCGCTCCTTTATTTCCTTCTCAAAACCAACCTCGTCTAGGACGGGAAAACTGTACAAGTGGTCAGCACCCCTCTCTGCAACAGCAATTCCAAGACCCATGCTTTTCTGAGCACGAGGCTCCTGAGCAGCTATCTCTTGCTTCTTAACGGTCATTACGAACTTCTCAGTCCCTCTCCCGAACTTCCTCGCTGCTCTCCAGCTGCCTTCAGCTAAGATGTCCCCAACGCCCTCTCTCTTCGCGATCTTGTGGATAAGCTGTATCATCGCGTCAACGTTTCCCCAGGCTGCCTCTATCCCGTCAAGATCCTCCTTGGTTAGCAATCCCTCATCGTAGCACTCCATGACCCAAGATATGGTTGCTCCAGTAGAAACGGTGTCCAGGCCGTACTCGTTCGCCAGGTTGTTCATGTATATTATGGCCTCAAGATTTGAGTTCCCACACCTGGCTCCAAAAGAATCTAGAGTCTCGTACTCGGGCCCCTTGCAGTAATCGCAGGCGAAGGGCCCACTTGGAACCCTGACTATTCGGCCGCACCTTTGTACGCAAGCGTAGTCAGCCTTCGGCTTAACGAAGTAAAGCTTTCTTAGCGTCTCCCCGCTTATCTTCTCGTATTCCTCGAAAACTCCCTGCCTCATGTTGTAGGTTGGGAGTCTTCCAATGTGGTGCATGAGCTCTATGAGGTTCGTTGTGCCGTACATCGCCCTAATCGGCGTGTATGGATGTTCTCTCATCTTCCTGTGTATCTCCCTCATTACCTCCAAGTAGCGGTCTGGATCGGCTACCTCTATTGGCTTGAACCCTCTAACAGCTATGGCCTTCAACCTCTTGCTCCCCATCACGGCTCCCATTCCAGACCTAGCTGCCACCCTTCCGTGGTCGTTAACTATGGCTGCAAACCTAACCAAGTTCTCGCCTGCTGGCCCTATGCTTGCAACCCTTACCTCAGGATCTCCTACCTCCTCCCTTATCAAATCCTCAGTTTTGTACGTGCTCTCTCCCCATATCCTGCTCGCGTCTTTAAGCTCAGGCCTTCCATCGTATATCAATAGGTAAACCGGCCTCTCACTTCTGCCTAGGAACACAACAGCATCGTATCCAGCAAACTTAAGCTCAGGTCCGATGAAGCCAGCTGCATGAGATTCCCCCCATATCTCCGTTAGTGGAGATTTTGCAGCGAACACGTGTCTTGAAGCTTGGGGAAACATAGTTCCAGTTAAGGGACCAATCGCAAATATCAAAACGTTTTCGGGGCCCAAAGGATCTATTCCAGGCTCTATCATGTCGTAAAGGAGCCTTGCACAAAGGCCTGTTCCTCCGAGGTATTTCTCTGCAAGCTCATTGGTCATAGGCCTTTCTTCGAACTTCCCCTTGGAAAGGTCTACGTAAAGTATCTTGCCCCCGTAAGCCTTGTATTTGAGTTCCATTGACTCACCCTCCGAGGACATGGTGATAAAAGTCCAGCTTCCTAATAACTTCGGCGCTCACCATTACAACGTGAAATCCTATCCCTACGCATGTGTATAGCGAAGCTATAGTGAAAAGACACGCGAAAGAACTGAAAGGGTGTTGACAAATGCCAGGAGCTGATAGGACTTTAAAGAACTGATTTCAGTCATCAGAAGATTGGTCTGATTAAGGTTCACCTTTTTTGGATTTAGGCCAGAAGCAATCACCTCAGGGATCCTGATTACGACTTGATTGCAGTTTTCTCCAAGTTTGAAGGAATTACCTTCACCAAGAGGATGGTCATGCTCACAAAAAGATCTTTAAGCAGGGAGCAAGAGGGAGTTTCAAACTCCTTTTGCTATACGCCTGAAGAGTTTAAAAGGAAGAAAGATCTAGAAACAGCGTCGTCGCTCTTTCAGAGGAGATAAAGCTCTAGGTTCACGGTAGCAATGGAGCGTGCATTAGAAGAAATGTTTAGGCTGCAACATTATTTCTGTTTCACCGAAATCCTTCATAGAGATGAACAATGAGACTCTTCAACTTAAGAGTTTAAAACCTGGCAAAGCAGGCAAATTTTGCTTGGCGCGGGCAGTTCAGGTGAATACAACCTCCCTCCCTTCTTGTGGGGAAAGACTGAAGGAACAAGAATCCATCTAATTTTGTCAAACGTCATCGCCTACATTCTCCTGGCGTAGAGCTAGTTCGGTCACCTTTCCAAAGATAAATGCTGAATTCCTGCCACTTCTGCTGCTTCCTTGCTAATGGTTCTTCGACTTTCAAAATTATCTCCTATCCAAATTACTCAGCCAGTTTTCCAATCTTGCTAGTTGTTAAACCCGATCCTCTCAAGTTCTTCCTGAATCCTCCTAAAACCCCTAACCTTCCTCCTCCTAATTTTATAAGAAAGTACCTCTTCAGCTCCTCAGGGCTCACAAAATCAAGTAAGTTAGGGATTATTTCGTCCTTAAACGGGTAATCGTAGTATATCATGTCCAGCAATGTCTTCTCTTCCACAACTTCTTTCCCCTAATTCCCGTTTAGCGCGGCGTTTTTAGAAAATGAAGGAGAACGATCAATGCACAGATCAATGTTAGGAGGACTAGGATCCAGATAACCCTATACCTGCCTCTAGCTCTTCCTTCCAAAGATCTATACGCCTTAGCAGCGCCAATCAGCTCA
>QMVU01000079.1 GCA_003661265.1 Thermoproteota archaeon
AACCTAATAATAATTATAGGAGCTGTTATGGTGACAGCTGGGGGATACTGGCTCATCCAGGAGCTTTTTGGACAGAAGATACCGGCTTCCGTAGGCCTAATGTTGGTAGGAATTCTCCTCATAGTTCTTGGATATGCAGTAAAGGGTGAGAGAAGTGTCTAGGGCATGGATCCTCTTAAAAGCCATTTTCTTCCTTTCTTTGGGGATGGGATGGTACATCTCGCTTAAGGGGATCTCCTCCCTTACTATCACAATACCCCTAGCCCTGGTCCTAGTTGGGATAGCTGCAATAGCCTACGGGCTCTCGAGGAAGGAGGAGAAGGTGAAGGTTGACGTCAAGTAGTTAGAGGAGGTGTTCTGGTTGAGATACAGGACTGCTGTTGAGTTTGGATGGTTCTTAGTTGCTATCGGCTTGCTTTTCCTCTTGTACCAGATAATCCCATGGGAAACGCTTACTCCAGAGGACAGAGCAATCTTGCTTATCTCCTCCGGTCTCATATTGCTAGCGTGCTACTTCGCCCTCGGATGGGTGAGAAGTCAGGTCGGGAGGGAGATAGTCAGGGGGGTTAACACCTTCACGACTATTCTTGCTTTCCTCACCATACTGCTCTCTCTGACTTACTTCTTCCCCCCTCTCGCCCTCCTGACTCAGATGGGAACTGAGGAAGCAACTAGAGCTGGGCACACATCCATCTCCGTCGGAAATGCGTCGAAGGTAGGGCTCCAGATCGATTTAATGAATGGAGATGTTTTGTTGAAGGGTTCTGACGTTTCTCAGATTCTGATAGATTATGAGATAATCACCAGAGGCATTAGCAAGGCCGCCGTTGCCAATTTGAATAAAACGCAGCTATATGTCTCGGACAGCCTTGTCGATGGTCAGTTAAGCGTGAAGATACGCCTTACCGGTCCAGAGCTTAACAAGTTATGGTCCAAGGTAAAGCTAGCGATCACCCTACCGCGCGACCTGCCCTGTGACCTTACCTTCTCTTCGATGAACGGTAGGCTTAACATTTCATCCATCTTCGGTTCAAGGCTGTCCGCGGAAATAACTAATGGTGAAGTCAGGCTGTCAAAAGCTGGTTTCGAGGAGGTGGACGTTAGCATCACGAACGGTGAGATAGATGCTTCCATATCCTCTAATGAGTTGGATTTTGAGCTAATTAACGGGAAGATATCGTTGGAGATCCTTAACGATGTTCCTGGAGAGTATTGCGTTGACGTCGTGAACGGAGATGTCGTAATAAAGTGCAATGCTGATGAGGGAAAGGGATTCGAGTTCAAAGTTGAGACTATGCACGGGAGCATCGACATGGGCTTCGAGGAATTCGAATTCATAAAGTGGGAGGATGGAAAGAAGGTTGAGGCTAGGACAAAGGGTTACTCCCTGACGGGCTTGAGGATCAGGATCTTGGTCGATGTCATCAACGGCTCAGTCGAGATAAGGCCCTAGCTCCCTACCAGAAAAACCATGAGGCCCTAGGTCTGAGGGTTTCGAGGGATATCGGTCTGTCATCCCATACTCCCATCTCATCTGCAAGTTGTCTTAGTCTAAGAACCCTCTTCTCAACCGAAGGGTGTGTTGAGAAGAGCTCGACGATGGACTCCCCCTTCAGGGGATTTACGATCCAAAGGTGAGTCGTCCCAGGGTTGACGTGGAAGGGAGGCAGGCGGGTTACCGCCTCCCTTATCTTTATTAGGGCGTTTGAGAGGGCTATGGGCCTTCCTGTTATTCTTGCTCCCTCCTCATCCGCCTTGTACTCTCTCTCCCTGGATATGGCCAATCTGATAAGGGTAGCAGCTATTGGAACGAGTATTAGGGATAGTGCAGCAGCCAGTACAGGAGCTGAGTCCCTTTCTTCCCTGCTGCCTCCAAAGAAGAGTCCCCACCTTCCCAGATAAGCTAGGTAGCTAATCGCACCTGCTATAGTTGCGGCCATCGCCGATACGAGCGTGTCCCTGTGGAGGACGTGGGCCAGCTCGTGTCCTAGGACGGCCTCGATCTCCCTCTCGTTAAGCACGTTGATCAGGCCCTCTGTTACAGCGACTGTCGCGTTCTTCGGTCCTCTTCCCGTTGCAAAAGCATTTGGTACATGAGTTGGTACCAAAGCCACTTTAGGCTTAGGGATCCCGGCCCTGAGGGAGATCCTCTCAACTATACGGTGTAACATGGGCATCTCGCTCTCTGAAACGAGCCTAGCTCCGGTCATGGCCAGTACTATCCTGTCTGAGAAGGCGTATGCGAACGCGTTGAATATCGCGGAGAGGATCAGTCCAGCAAGCAACCACTGGCTTGGGTTTCCGAAGTAGTAACCTAAAGCAAGTCCCATGGCCATGAGGAGGGCTGTTAGGAATCCCATCAGCAGCGCTTCCCTCAGCATGACCTCACCCCACCGAGATCCCTAGTTAATTAGGGAGAAAAATCCGTTCTAAAATTTTTCAGGCTCTAAGACCGAAAACATAGTCAATTAACCAGTTTTTAAGCCAAAATTTGAACGCCAATTAAAAATTGCTGAAATTCATTTATCACTTAAGCCTCGGCAGAAAGCGCTCGCGTAGCACCAAAAGGATGATTAAATAAGGACCTCCAGTATTAGGGGGATGGGAAAGGTCCTTTTCAGGAGGACGAATGATAGGAAATCATTTGTTAGAGACGTGATCGAGGAATTCTCCTCGGCGATGGAAGGTTGGGAGGAAGTCGTCATAAACCTTAGCCTAGTTTCAAATGAACCATATCCGGCTACGACGCATCCTGATGTCCTATCAGAGATAATATCCCTCTTCAGGGAGAAGAGGGTTTCGATCGTAGCCGGACCAGCTGTTGACTCGGTTATAAGGGACAGGATCCCAGAGTCCCACCCGCTCAGGCTAGTCGCGAGGAAATTCGGTTTTGATCTGACGAATCTTAACCTCCTGGACACGATAAAGGTCAAGGGGAGGAGGATGAAGCTCAGGCTTGCGAACATACTAGGGAAGGAAAACATGATATCCCTTCCTGTATTGAGGGAGCATAAGTCCTGTAAGATCTCCTGCGCCCTAGAAAATCAGTTGGATTTCCTCTCCGTTAAAGAAAAGTTCTTGCTCTACACAAGGCTTAAGGACATTCACCTCACGATAGCAGAGGTAAATCTCTTGGTTCGACCGAAGATGTTCTTGGTTGACGCCATAGAGGTGATGGTTGGGGCTCAGGAGAGGAGGAGGGGAGGGAGGGTTGAGAAGCTGGGTTACATGATAGCTGGAGATGACCCGGTCTCCATAGACTCCTTCTGCCTGGAGCTCATGGGGGAAATAAGTCCCAGACTCTCAAAGTTAAGGCCGGAGGACGTGAAATACCTAAGGCTAGCTGAGGAGGCCGGGATAGGGAGCATTAGGTATAAGGCGGTTGAAATCTAGGGCAAAAAGAAGTTAAACTTGTTCAACAAGAGATAGTTGATGATACAGGATGAACTCCTCGATGTAGCTGCTCCCCTCCTTGAAGGTAAAAAAGTCGAAGAGGTCGTTGTTGGGCTAAAGTACACTGCTGTCTTTTTGGAGGGCGGTATTGTGGGACTTTCCTTTACGCTAAAGGGTCCTTTCTTTGGAAGGGAAAGAGGAGATATTTACGTTAGGGACGCAAAGAAGCTCGCTGAACTCCTGCTCTCAACCTCCCCGATAGAATCCTCTATCGGCTTGGCTGTAGTAAATGCGGCTTCTCAGACCCTGGCTCCCCAACTTGACTACTCTTATTCCAGACTGGTCGACGCCCTGCGGATAGGCAGGGGGGATGTGCTTATGGTCGGCCTAATGGTCCCTCTGGCATGGGAGCTACACGAACACGTTGACAGGATCTGGGCAGTTGAGGACAGCTTCTACATAAGGGAGGGCCCAGAAAACCTCGAAGTAAGGCCTTGGTGGGCTATAGATATAATTTTACGGACCAAGGAGATCTCAGCTGTCGTGATATCCGGATCTGCCGTCTCTAACAAGACAATAAATCGTATACTGGAGCTTGTGCAGGATAAAAGTCGAAGGAAGTGTGAAATTGCCCTTGTAGGACCATCTGTCCCAATATTCCCTGATTTTTGGAGGAAGGTAGGCGTTGATTTGCTGGCAGCCGCTATCGTTAAGGACGCAGACGCTGTCGGCAGGATAGTTAAGGGAGGAGGCGGAAGTAGGGAACTCTTTAGGAAGGGTTGTTTGAAGAAGATCCTGATAGACTTAAGATCCTACTCGCACCACGGAACTGCTTAGCGTTAAGGATTGTCCGCTTGTGTGGAAATTTTCGTTAAAAAAATTTAAATCCTTGGGACGTGGAGAAGATTCAATGAAGAAAGTATATCTGATATTTTGCACGACGATTTTAGTGGCGGGCTTCTTACCAGCACTACTCTTTCAGGAAACGATGGCTTCTCCTGCTACCAAAACCATAACGATAGACTACGACGTCTATATATACGAAAACTCCCCTAACACGAACTACGATGTGCCTCCGAATAACGACAGGCTCCTCGTCGGCAATCCCTTCGGGAATAAGGAGCGATCCCTCATAGGATTTGACCTAAGCGACATTCCTCCCGGATCAACCATAAACAGCGCGAAACTGAGGCTGTACTTCAGGAGCTGTGGGCCTGGATTTGCCGGGAGTTGGGTTAGGGCCCATAGGCTGACTAGGTCTTGGTCAGAAAGTAAAGCTACATGGAACAAGGCAACGGAGTTCTATAATCCCCTGTTGGGGGTATGGATTCCAGTCCTTTGGAACAATCCCGGAGGAGATTACGATCCCACAGTTGTAGGATCGGTGTATTTGGCCCCAGGAGATGTAGGAAGTTGGAAAGAGATCGAGTTAAAGGGTCTCATCCAAGACCTAGTGAACAAAGTTTATCCCAACTATGGCATAATACTGGAGGCCGATTCGTGCCCTCAGTTCATAAGATTCGATTCCTCAGATGGGATCAATGGGCCTGTACTAGTAGTGGATTATGTGCCAGCCGAGATAGAGCTAACTCCAGCTCCGAGCTCCCAAACTGTGGTTCAGGGGGGATCTACCTCCTACCAAGTGGTTGTAGGGGGTACGTACAAGGGTAACGCCGACGTAGATGTAACTTGGATAGCTCCTGCACCAGCCGATACCACAGCCAATCCAGATGTCGCCAGCGGAGTGGTTCCATTCGTCGTTACTATCAACGTTCAGACCTCAGCCACGACTCCTCCAGGGGATTATAGGCTGAGGGTTGGCGTAACCGGGACTGAGGGTTCTCCAGCCCCCTCTGATTCTGTTGTGCTTGAACTTCACGTCGAACCTGCTGTTACCCCGGACTTCAGCATCTTACCTACACCAGGAAGCCAGACAGTTGCCCAAGGAGAAACTGCAGAGTTCACAGTGACGGTCACCGCAACAGGGGGCTTTTCGGATCCCGTAACCCTCTCGCTATCTGGACTTCCGCCTGGCGCAACTTACACGTTTAGCCCGAACAATCAGCCCCCTGATTTCACGTCAACGTTAACCATTTCTGTCCCAGAGACCACCCCGACCGGGTCTTATCCGCTGACCATAACGGGATCTGGAGGCGGAAAGATCCACGACGTCCCAGTATCTCTGGAGGTCGTGGAGGCCTCCGGCTTCAGCGTTCAGGTTGAGCCAGATTCCCAGACAGCTGCTCAGGGAGAGTCCGTGAGCTTCACAGTACACGTCGTTGGAACTGGTGGTTTCAGCGATCCAGTTACCCTAGCCATAGCTGGGCTTCCACCTGGAGCTTCTATAAGTGCTACAGCCAACTCGCTTCCTCCAAATTACGATTCGTCGATAACTATTCAGCTTGCCGATGACACGCCTCCAGGAACGTATACCATGTACATTATAGCAACTGGAGGGGGTATCTCCACCCATTCAAACGCCTTCACGCTCACGGTAACTTCAGCTCCACCTTCCCCATCACCCTCTCCCTCACCTTCACCTTCGCCTTCACCATCTCCTCCACCGGGAGGATTCGATTTCGAGATCTCAGTTACTCCAAGCAGCCTTACTTTGCCAGCTTCTGGTTCAGGATCCGTA
>QMVU01000080.1 GCA_003661265.1 Thermoproteota archaeon
ATAGAACAATATTCGGAGGATTCTAAAAAACGTCTGTTTTAGACCCATCAATTATAATTCCCAGATCAGGAAAATAAGTTTTAACAGCATGCCTAAGAAATGAATCTAAGTTTATCTGTGAGACAACAGCTTTTGTAACAAGCCTAGAGCACTCAATAGCCAATCTTAGCTGAACTTCTCTCTAATTATTACTGTAGGAGTTCATTCTCCTTGAATTTCTTGTCTTGTAGCTAGAAGAATCAATTCTTTGTATAGTGAGGGCATTGACAACTCAACATTGAAAATTTGTGGGAAGGGCTGATCTTTGTATGAACAAACTTATCTTTTGTCATAATAGGCCCACAATGAACGATAAGAAGCGGGTAGGATTCACCACTCTCTTGGTTTGAGGTTTGCGATTGTACTAAACCAACTTGTTTGGAGGCTTCCCATTGTATGAATGCTTCGTACATCTCTGGGAGAGTTTTCCATTCTACCTTTCCGGCTTTTACATATGGCTGTATCGCATCTAGCCATTTTTCCAACAAATCCTCCTTAATGTTTGGAGAACCTATGCTCCATCCAAGGTAGAATATGTTTACCTTGTCCGCCTCTGCATAAGATAGTGCTTCTTCCAACAAGTCGATGTAAGTATCTATGTCTTCTTCGGTGAACTTGTCTTCACCCCCAACTCCTAACTTCCCTTCCATCTCCTCTTTCATACCCTTTAGAACTCCACTTGCAGGCAATATTACTAGCCTACCATTTGGATCGACTTCAAGCCAGTTTCTTCCTGTGCTGGTTCTCCAGGGATGCATCCTGTCCTTTTGATTCACAGGGAAGGTATCGTGGCAAGCAGCTGGGCTAGGGCAGTTTCTGAACTCTGCTGGCCTTTCGTTTTCGGGCATCGACATCACACAGTATGCAACGGTTCCAGTCGTGAACTCATATCCAGCATCTGCTGCCGCCCTTACCCAATCTAAAGTTGAACAAATGCCGGAGACATGCCTTATCTTAATTCCTGTCAAAGACTCAATAGCTCTTTTCATCTCAGCAAGCTTAGAAGCAAAACTTTCCTGCGTAAGACCTTCTTTTTCAACAGCCCCGCCGAGATCTGCGTGAACCCCGAGACCATGGCCTCTCTCAAATAACTCCCTCAGAACATTATCGTTCCAACGTTTACAAGCTTCTATGAACTCAGGGCTTGCTTCAAACGTCGCTTTTGCGCCATATTTTTCGATTACGCTAGCAAATTTTCTTGCCACATCGGCGTGTTTTTTAAAGACTTCTTCATTTACGACTTCCTCGTCCCATCCCTCAAGATGGACCATAATACCTATGTAAAGGGTTCCTTTTTTCCTAGAGGGTGATGTTGGGATAAAAGTAGGCCTGATAGGCCTTTCAAAATACCTTTGAAGTCCAACTAGCAGGATTCCTGTGATTAGGATACCCATTAAAAGCACGATTATTAGCTTTCTCATCACCATTAACTCCCATAGTTGATTTAGCGGTATGGAGGGACAGATCTCCCAAGATACCCTGAAATTTTTCTACTTGAAGCAAGCACAATCCTAGAGCTAAAACAGAATCTTATTTTGCTAGATCGCATAAAGTTCAGTGAACTTGGGAATTAAAAAGCTTTCCTTGAAGAAGGGTACAAATCAAATTAACGGGTAAACTAATTGTGGGTTGGCAGGAGTAAGGCATTCGCTTGTTCGAATGAGTTTCTATTCCATGCCCTGTAGAGATTCATTTACCCTTGAAACTGCTTCAGCAGTGCGCTTTAGACACTCAATGGCGCATTTATAGCTCGGAAAGGATCTTAGTCCGCATTCTGGACCGGCGAATTTAACCCTATCACATCCGAATAGGTCTATCGCTTTCATAAGCCGCTTAAAGAGGAGGTCTACATCTTCAAGAAATCGAATCGGATCTATCTTGGACTTTCGAATACACTTCCATATCTCTCCTATCTCCTCCTCTATAGCTTCCTTTTTGGATCTCATCAAGTGCCTTTTAATGAGGGCATCAAAGTCCGTGCACGCTATGCTAGCCTTCAGAAACATATCTTTCTCATCCAGTAAAGATCTAACCATTGGAGAACTGTAAATTGGATCATCTACATGCGATTCGACAATGTCAAGCGATGTTAAATCCCAGAAGATCTTGTTTGAAGTGCTGTGGAGATGAATACACGTTTTCGCGCCCTTAGACTTGCAGGCTGAGAATATTTCCTCCCAAGCATTTAGGAGAACTTCTCTAGTTCTAGAACCGTAGTCCAATAAGGGGTCGTCTACAAGGCCGAGAACAGGCTCGTCCATTGAAACAATTTCTACTCCTATTTTCTCACTTCTAAAAACATTTTCTCCAGCTATTTTGGCAAGAACATGCCCTAGCTGTTCTATAAGCCATGTACGGTCAACTTCAGGTGAAAAGATTGAAGAAAGGGTGTAAGGACCTGTGATGCATATTTTAAGCCTTATAGGTTCATTTATTTCCTCGTAAAGTTCGCTAGCCCTTCTCTTTATGGCTTCAACCTCCGGAATGACGAGTTTATCTCCCTTAACTCTTATCGGTTCAACCACAACGTATCCTCTCTTGGATTTTTGAATACCGTTCATGGATTCTAGAAACATTTCCATCATGTCTCTAAATTGAGGAAAGTTTGGAACGTCTATTCCTGCTTTTATCTTCATTAGAAGACCTTTAATTACCTCCTGCTCGAAGTAAAGCCATGATTCAGAACCTGGCTTGCTTTTTGCTCCCTCTAGAAACTTTTCAAAATCGCCTGAGAAAGGCAAACTTCCAACATCGTAGGATTCTATCAATTGAAACCACCATAATTTGACCTCTCTATATACTGTGGTAAGTTGTTATGCGATATAATTAGAATCTCGGATGCCCCTAAGATAAGAGTCAAAGATTTTTAGGATGATCTCATCGTAGAGCGCGCTAAAGTAAAGTCTCCTTGAGGTAACCAGCTCTCAAGACATCCACCTGTTATTATGGGGCTTATAACGTGAGCTTAGTGCTCCAACTGCTAATCGCAGAAAATCAGAAGGTTCCTCTTCATCTATAAAGTAAGTCTATCCCAAAGCAGTTGGCAGATTGCTCGTTCTTTCCACTGGAAAGTAAAGGACTTTAGTTAGGTCCTTCAAGTTTGCCCGCTGGCCTTAGGGTGATCCAATGGAATGGAAGATAGGCTTCTGCCAGGGAGCTTTTGAATTCCTTGACCTTGAAAGTGCAGCTAGAACTCTATCAAAGCTGGGATGTGATGCTTTTGAGATTTGGTCTTATCACCCCCTAATAACTCCATATCTGGAAGGCAAAAAAGATCCATCAGAAATAACTAGACTTATGAGGAAGTATAACCTGAGCTACTCGGTCCATGCCCCGCACTATGACCTTAACATAGCTGGATTAAACGATAGAATAAGACTTGAGTCCCTAAGACAAAGCATCGAGGCCGTTCAGTTCGCTGCTGAAATAGAGGCCGAACTCGTCGTTTTACATCCAGGAAAGAGGACGACGATAGAAGCTCCTGATGAGGTCTACTTGAAGAGATCTATTGAGTCCATTAAGGAGGTGTGTAAGGAGGCCGAGGAGCTTGGATTAAGGATAGGTTTGGAGAACATGGACGTGAAGAGAGTTCATTTTGCAAACAAGCCGGAGATCCTTCTATCTATTCTAGAAGGAGTAAACTCCGCGAATATGGGGATAACCTTCGATGTCGCCCATGCCAACACCTGCATGAGGCCGGCTGATTTCCTCAGACCAATCGTAGATAAGGTGATACACGTGCACCTAAGTGATAACCTAGGTCCAGCATCCCCTTCCTTCCACATGTCTCTAGGAGCAGGAAGTGTGAATTTAGCTGAGGTTTTCGGGATTTTAATGGAAAATGGATATGAGGGGTTGTTGATAGTAGAGGGAAAGGGAAGGGAATCGGAGGAATTCATAAAGAGGACGTTAAAAGAGATTAGAACTGCCATTGAAGTCGTAAAAAGTCAGTTAGAGGATAAAAAAGTTAAGAATGGCTGATAATGGCTCTTTTCCGTTAAGCTAGAATTCTTCATCGAAGATTTGTTAAAATCTGAATAGATTCAGTCATTAGGAATTCTGTCCTTCGATATTAAGTCCTCATACGTTTCCCTTTCCCTGACCACGCTGACCTTAGCTTCATCAATGAGGATCATAGCGGGTCTTGGCCTTGAGTTGTACTGGCTGGACATGCAGATCCCATAAGCTCCAACGTCGAAAATAGCCAAAAGATCGCCAGCTTCCATTTCTGGAAGTCTCACATCCCTTCCAAATACATCAGAACTCTCACAGATAGGACCTCCTACGTTATACCTCTCCTCCCCTTCAGGCTTATTCACCGGAACTATCTGATGTGCTGCTCCGTACATCGCTGGCCTCATGAAATCGTTCATTCCAGCATCCACAAGAACCCATTTCCTGCCAAAGATCTCCTTCACATAATTCACTCTTGTAAGGAGGACGGAGGAATCAGCCACGATGTACCTTCCCGGCTCAAAAATAAGCTTGGGTTCCCCAAGATCGAGTTCTCCTATCTTCGTTCGTGTTAGTTCCAACAAAGTTCTGGCGTATTCCTTTAGATAGTCTTTTCTTCCCCCATAAGTTATTCCAAGTCCACCTCCGAAGTCCAAGTACTCCAGCATTACACCCATTTCCTTTAGCTTAGATACCAGGTCAAAGAGCCTTAACGCTGCACTCCTAAAGGAGTCAACTTGAGTTATTTGGGAACCTATGTGGATGTGAATTCCCTTAACCTCAATGTGCTCCATTTTCATTGCCATCTCATATGCCTTAAGGGCGCTCTCGAAATCCAGTCCGAATTTGGAGTATTTTGCTCCCGTCACATCGTGAGGGTGGGTTCTTACAGGAACATCTGGGTTCAGCCTCACCCCTATTCTCGCCTTTTTTCCCAGTTTAGAAGCTATTCTCTCTATCTTTCTCAGCTCCTCCAATGATTCCACGTTTATTGCTCCAATTTCTCCCTCTATTGCCATTTTTAGCTCATCCTCTCCCTTACTAACTCCATCAAATACTATTTTCTCAGGGTTCACCCCCACCTTTAGGGCTATGTACAGCTCTCCACCAGAAACTACTTCAGCTCCAGCTCCCTCTTCCTTCAGGATAGAGCAGACAGCTAAGTTTGGGTTTGCCTTGTAAGCATAGGCTATGAGGACACGAGGATAAGAGTTAAAGGCATCTCTAAATCTCCTGTAGTTTTCCCTTATCCTTTGGGCATCAATCACGTAGAGAGGGGTTCCAAACCTTTCAGCAAGCTCAACTAGATCATGTCCCCGAATGCAAAGGTGTCCCCTCTCGTTTACCCAAAGATTCTCCCTTTTAACCTGTCTCTCCATTTCACTACCATTGCTTAAGCCGTAGAAAAATTTAAGGGAAGAACTTCCTCTCTATTTTTAGCTAAGAGCACATATGATCGTCCAAAGCTCATATATTGTATTTTAAAGCTTCCTCAAGAGCTTCCAAAGTTGGATGAATTAGGAAGGGCTTTTTCAAGATCTTCTCAACTGACTTAATGTCCTTAAAGCCGCTGCCTGTGATGAGGCACACCACCCTGTCAGAGGGGTCTATTACGCCCTGATCCACCAATCTTTTAGCGGCTGCAAGGCTTATAGCCCCTCCTGGCTCAGAAAATATGCCTTCCTTGGCTAAAAGCCTCATTGCCTCAAGCACTTCCTCATCTGTGGGATCATCACAGGTTCCTTTCGACTCTCTTATGGCCTTAAGAACCAAGGAACTTTTCGGCCCTGGATTTGAGACAACTAAGCTCGTCACTATTGTCTGACCTGGAGATATTGGCTCAGCTTTATCCTTGCCTTCTCTAAATGCTTTAACCGTTGCAGCACATTCTTTAGGCTGAACCCCAACAAGTTTCGGAACCCTCGATATCAGCCCTAAAGTAATCAGCTCCTTGAACCCCTTCCAAGCAGCTATCAGGGCATTTCCCCGGCCATGGG
>QMVU01000081.1 GCA_003661265.1 Thermoproteota archaeon
CAGCAAGGAGACGTCGGCTCCGGGGCAGGAAGGGAGGAGAGACCCGATGATTAGCTTCGGAGTTGAAAGGATCTGGGTCTTAATCCTCTTTACCTGCCTAGGATGGCTTATCCTATGGTGGATCCACCTCAGGGTGAGGAAACTTATCTCAAACATGAAGAGAGAGTTGGATTTTAAGGGAGAGACCCGTTGGAGGAATGTTTATAGGCTCGTCCTCCTCTCAAGGTTCTTCCTCGTGCTTTGCCTCGGCCTCTTGCTCTCCAACCCTTATGTTCTCAGGGTCCAAACCGTTGATTTAACTCCTGATAAAATAGATCTGCAGGAGATCCATGGACTAAACCTGATATTGCTCCTTGATGTCTCGAAAAGCATGGGATATGGGCCCAGGTTTGAGATCTCCATGGAACTCGTCCAAGACCTCCTAGCGGAGCTTGGACCAAATGTTACCGTAAGCCTAGTGAAGTTTTCTGGATCAGCTGAATTTGTATACAGCGGAAACTCAACGGGAGCCGTAGAAGCATTGAAGTCCCTCAGCCCGAATGAGAGCTACACCTCCATAGGCGACGCCATCCTCTCCTCCCTATATCTAGCGAGGAGCTCCGGGTTACCGGCATCCATAGTCCTGATTTCGGACGGGGGAAATAACGGGGGCTCTGATCCCATCGAAGCCGCTAAAACTCTGGCTAACTGGAATTACTCCATCATATCAATACAGGTAGGCTCCGGTCCAAGGGCCGACCCTAAGCTCATGAAGGAGATAGCTGAAGAAACAGGAGGATGCTTCTTCAGGGTAGATCAAATATCATCTCAAGAAATCCTTTCTTTAGCTAAGGAAACAGCTAGATCAGCTGGATACAAGGCTTTGGAGTCTTCAAATAGGCTTTCTGTAGAAGTAACGACCAAGGACTACGAGTTAGCACAAAATTCCCTGCTTAGCTTGCTTGCCATCCTGATCCTGTTGCAGATTCTGGGTGGCGCCTAATGATGGCTGAGATCTCCTTTGAGGAACCTATTATGGGCTTAATCACCCTTATCTTGGGGCTTGCCCTCCTCCTAGCGAACAAATGGGTGTTGAAAGGGTTAAGGGGCTCCCTTGTGTTTAGATATCCCCTCATCTCCCTGATAGCGAAGGGAAAGCCGAGAAGGAGCAGGAAAAGGGTCTTTCTGAAGCTATGCGTCCTGGTGCTCACTTGCATAGCGGCTTCCTCTCCTACGGTCACGGTGAGGAGGAAGGTTTCAAGGGAGGTCACGGGAGAGGTCGAGTACTCATATAGGATAGCCAATCCTGCCGTCGTCATAGTCGTGGACGTCTCTGGAAGCATGGCAGACGCGATTCCGGGAGGCATTAAGATGGACGCCGCCAAGAGGGCAATTCAAACCTTCTTAGCTGAGCTTCAGGAGGGCGTTGACGTGGGACTAATAGCTTTCTCCGGTAAAATAGTTGCTCAGGTTCCTGTAACGAGTAGCAGGGATGAGATCCTAGGAGCAGTCGCTCAGCTCAGGCCTGAGGGAGGAACTATGTACAGCAACCCCTTGATGACAGCCCTCTCCTGGCTGAAAGCTTACAGATACTTCAACATCTCCTGTGCCATCGTCTTCATCACAGATGGGTTACCAGCAGACGTCCATGAGTACAGAAAGTTCCTTTCAGAATTCTCCGAGGCAGGGATTCCGATCTTCTCCGTGTACATAGGTCCGGAGGGGGATGAGGGGGAGCTTGAAACGAAGTATATGGCTGAAAAAACTGGAGGGGAGCAACATACTGCCGATACCGTGGAGAAGTTGGTGGAGTCACTAGAAGAGCTTGCCAACAGAGTTAACGAAGCTGTTGGAAGGCTTGAAGTTAAGACATGGGTTGAGGAATACGTTGAAAGCCAGATTCCCCTATCGAAGTATCCCCTTCTTCTCTTGGCTATCTTGAACTTCCTTCTGTGGTGGATTTCCCAGAGAGAAGAGGGAACCTTCTTCTAACCCTCCTCGATAGCTCCCTAGCCTCCTCAGGATGCCTTAGGTAGTGGAGGACTATGAGCGAAGCTCCAGCCATTATGATGTAGAGCCCTCTAGCGTACTGCTGCAGTTCTGGGCTGATGGTCATTAGGACGCTGAAGTCCACGCCTGGTTCCAAGGAGCCAGGGGAGGCGTTGGAAAACATGACAAAGAGGGCCATTCTCTCCTCTTTAGAGTTCTTAAGAGGTACCTTTCCCTCGTAAAACCTGAAGAAAGATGGTCTATAGCTTGGTTCCTCTCCCAGCTCTATAACTGCTTCAGAGTACTTCTCAAGGACCTTCAGCTCTTCAGGGAGGGCTGATGTTAGTAAGGAGCCCCATACTATCCCGCTGGAGCTTGCAGCAGACTTGTTGATCAGGTAGACCTTCATCCCGTATATCGTGACGTTCAGAACCCTCACCCTGCCGGTGAGGTTAATGGGCATCGGTCTTATCGTCAAATCAACGTATACACTGCAACTAAGCTCGAAACTTACTCCCTCAACTTCTGGAAGGCTAAACCATGGGCTTGTCGTCAAATATGCTGATTGATTGCCTAAGTCGACCCATGCCGACGCGACCCAGCCCCCGGTCCCGCTGATGAAGCTAGAAGTCCTCCTCTCAGGCCCAGCTTCGAAGAGGCCCATGGAAAGTAGGGAAGCCAGGCCAAGCACGATCAACAGCTTTCCAGCGCTCTTCAGCATTCACTTCACCTCAAACTTCCTGATGAAGTAAAGGACGTAGGATAGCTGCGCGAAGACGGAGATTATCAGCGTTCCAACTGAAGCTCTCATGGGATCAAGGCTAAGCTGGCCCACGCTTCCAAGGAAGAGGGTGGAGGTTGTGGACGGGAATATTATCTCGTAAACAGTGAGCAGGAGGGAGGGCGGGTTCCTCCCGCCAAGGAAGACGTAGGAAATTAGGCCCAATATCACCAGGCTCAAGTAAGGAAGCAGGAGTATGAAGAATATCCCTATGAAGGCCACAACCCCTCTTCTCCTTGTTAACGCGGCCCAGCAGAACATTGAGAAGGTTAGGATGTCTTCCACTAGTCTAAGGTAGATCGGCTGGAAGCTTACCCTCAGCACTAGCCTGGGATCGAATGCTGAAATTGGAACGAAGAGGGAAAGGGCCATCAGGAGGGAGGGCAACCAGACTATAGCAAGCAACCAGGAGACTGAGTACTCTGACCTCCTCAAAGGCTGGGACAGGTGGAAGAGGGATGTGGAGGCAAGCTCCCCGGCCATAGAGGCAGCTATCGATACAGAGACGAGGCTAAAGATTAGGTGAGCGAGGGTTAGGGATATCCCCATGAACGGGGTGGGAGGCCTTACTGGACCGAATGGGGGGCCTGACATCGAGGCAGTCACTATCTGATCCAATATCGATGGAATGACTATGTAGGCATTGAGCAGAGCTGCTAAGAAGGCAACTACAGCGTAGAGAGATATGTGCCTCGCCAGGATGAACTCCATGTGAAGCTTCGCCCTGAACGCAAACTTCCTTAAATCACCTAGCAACTCCTATCACCTTCCAGTAAAGGTCCTGAAGCCTTCCTGCCGCGGACTCAACCCTTTCTATTCCATACTTCCCTCCTAGCCTTGAGATCTCCGATTCAAGCGTTGGCAATTCTCCCGGCATTACCTCCACCTTAACGCTCTCGCTGGACACCTCCACCGACTTCACGTAGTCCCTTCCTATGAGATCGGATGCTAGCTTCCTAGGGTTCCTGGTCCTTATCACCACAACGGCCCTGGAATTGTGCTTCCTTGCAAGCTCATCTAGACTCCCCTGATCTAAGACGAGGCCCTCGTTTATGAAGATCGCTGAGTCGCATACCATCTCCAGCTCAGGGATTATGTGAGAGGAGATGAGCACGGTAACGTCCAGCTCCTCCTTCAACACGGAGATCAAGTTCAATATCTCCATCCTGGCAGCCGGATCCAGGTTAGCGGTTGGCTCGTCCAACAGCAGGAGCTCCGGATCCCCAAGTATGGCAAGGGCTATCCCAAGTCTCTGCAGGTATCCCCTGGACAGAGATGATATTCTGGCCCCAGCGTACCTCTCCAAGCCAGATAACTTTATCGCCCTCTCCTCATCCATCTCCCCAAGTCCCCTTAGCCTGGCTGCATATCTTATCAGTTGCCTGACGCTCGCCCATTGAGGGTATACGGGCTTCTCGTGGAGAACACCGACAATCCCCCTTATCTTATCCCCTTTTCTCCATGGATCCATCCCGAAGACTTCTACTTCACCTGAATCCGGCTTTAGGAGGCCCAGAAGTATCTTAAGAGTCGTGGTCTTACCTGCACCATTAGGGCCAAGTAGAGCTGTGGCTGATCCCTTAGAGACCGAGAAGGTGACCCCCCTGAGGGCCTGAATCCTGCCAAACCTCTTCCTAAGGTTCCTCGAAACTATTACTGCCAACTTCTCTATTGAATGCCCCTTCCTATAAAAAATGATTTCACCATCTTCACTGGTCCGCTTCCTTCTCAGAGACATAAGAGGAGAATTCTGCAAATATCGACCTTTCCGTCACGAATTTTATGAAGCTTCTGAGCTTCTTCAGGGTGTCTGGATGTAAGTCGTGCTCGACCTTGCATGCATCCTCTATAGCTATCCTCTCATCTACCCCAAGGGAAATGAAGAAGTTGGCAAGCAGCTCGTGGCACGCGGCTACCTTCTTGGCTATCTCAAGTCCCTTTTGGGTTAGAATGATCTTTCCGTAAGGCTTGTACTCAACCAATCCCTTAGCTTTTAACCTCTTCATCATCTCGCTGACGCTGGGGAGCCTTACATTCATTAGTTGAGATATTTCAGAGATTTTCGCTGAACCCTTCTCCTTCGAGAGCCAATAGATTGCCTCAAGGTAATCCTCCATAGCCCTAGTTACCATCGCTCTGGGTTTCTTAGGGCTCTTAAAAAATATTTCACGTTTGTCTAGGAAGGCATTGTTAAGCGAACTTCAAGCCACTAAAAAGTCGCGTCTATGCCCTTCATCCAGCTTTTCAGCCTTAATGGCGTGCAGCCACGACTTCATGAAGGAACTCCCTGGGTAAGGAATAATCAAGGGGTAACCTGCTCGCTCGGGCTCCACAAATCTCGCGTCATGAATCACATTTAGGGATGATTTGAAGGGAAGGGGTTCCTTTAGTTCCTCTAAACGCGAAGTAGTGAAGTTTTGGCGTGTTCTCATTCCAAGCCTTAACTCTATGATCTCAGGCAGCACCCTTTGGACTAGATGGCTGGAGGGCCTGCCAAGAGATATGCCAGGGCACCTGGGATCAACGTATACGTAGAAGCGCTCTCCCAAATGCTCAAAGGCAGCTTCTTGATCTCTTCCATACTTAGGCTTCGTTAGCGGAATGAAAGGCCATAGCTTACATGCAACAGGCTTCATATCAACCTCCTGCAAGGCACAGAGCCACTTGTCCTGCCTCCTGTACTGAAATATGCACCTTGAGAAGGGTTTCCTTATATACGCCTTGCCAAGCCTGAATTCAATTGCCCACTCACCAAAGGTATGGAGGATTCTTGCGAGTTCATCAGCCCTTAAGGGGATGACGAACCACTTGCAGCACTCCCCACAGGCCAGGCAGTTCCAGTCCCTAACCCTAGCCCACGGAATGGGCCTCAACGGAACTCCAATTATGTCTTATATCCAAATTTATGTTTATCTGTTTCATTTCGTGCCCTGTTTCAACGTGTTGCGCCAATTCTTGGAACAAATGTTTATTTATTCCTTTTCTCCTGTTAAGGAAGGATCTATTGGTCGAGCACATTGATAAGCGGTGGCGAGCTGCGAAGGAGTTTAAAATAAGTTGAGGAGAAGTGGGGAGTGAATTTGAGCGGTAAAGGACGCTACATGGAGCTCATTAAGTCCCTTAAGCTTCTGGATTACGTTTCACTTGCCCTCATAGCCGTTCATCTAGTACTCCTCTATG
>QMVU01000082.1 GCA_003661265.1 Thermoproteota archaeon
GAATTGGGCTGAAGAAGGTAGCGCTTGCTGGAACCCTTCTCATATCCCTTTCCTTCCCTTTAATGGCTTTATCTCCCTCTCAGATGATTTTCATAGCTTCAGCCCTTTTATTCGAGGTTGGATATGGCCTTAGGTCGCCTCCAATAAGGACCTGGTTTAACAGAGCAGTGCCTAGTGAGGAGAGGGCCACTATCCTGAGCTTAAGGTCAACTCTACTTAGACCCCTGAGCATAACGGGAATGATGATAATGGGTGCCCTATCGGATTACAAGGGGTTCCTTGCAACCTATAGCTGGGGCCTCATAATTTCACTCCCAGCATGCTTCATGCTACTCATCATTCCAGAACCGGATCAGAACTAGGGGAATTCCGGAAGGAGGAAATTTACTCCTTTTTGAGGCCGAGCAATTTTAGTATCTGGTTGACGGCTTCCTCCTCCCCTATCCCGGTTATGAACGGAAAACCGTTCACTATAGGAATCCCCTTTGCGTCCCTCTCGGATACCGGAGTGTTAGCTACTATCAAATCAGGCTTAAACACCTGTACCTTCCCTCCCACCTCGAAGGTCTTGCAACGGGCCACTGAGATGGGGATGTTCATCTTCCTAAACCAATCCTCTATCTTGGTGGCTACTAACGTAGCTGTAGCTATGGCAGTACCACACGCTACCAGAATCCTGATCTCCCTCTTGGCGGACAACTCTTGTCACCCTGAGTACTCGCTCCCTCAATAAAAAGTAGAGGGAGGGAAATAGCTACAGCTTGGCGGGTTAAGCAACATAGGCTGATTAACGGCCCCCGCTTCTGATCTGAATGAGAGGAGTGATGAGTGAATGGAAGGAGACGGTAAGCTATGAACCGAGAATCATCGTTCCAGAGTTTCATAAAATCCGCGCGCTACTAATTCTCCATCCTTTCTTAAGAGATTAAGCCTTAAGAACATTACCTCACATGAGGAAGCGTTAAACCAGCATTTAGGTGTCTCCTTCCTCCAAATGGAATTCCATTCCCTCTAGGATGGGATGAACCCGGGTATTCCAAAGGTTTTGATCATCAGGTGGCGCGGAGGTCGGTTTCCCCTTCCAAAATCTTCGGTTTATATTGGAGCTCGGCCTTTCTTTCACGGTGAATTCTTGGAAATGTTGGATCTTGAGAGGATTTTCGGTACGATCAAGCCCATAATAGGTATGGTCCACCTAGCACCCCTTCCAGCTTCCCCGTTCTTCAACCCGGCTGATTACCCGGAGAAGATAGTTCATAGGGCTCTGTCAGACGTAAGGGCCTTGCAGAGAGGAGGGATAGATGGAATTCTTTTTTCGAATGAGGGCGACAGGCCTTATTCGTTTAAGGTTGGTCCTGAGACGGTTTCATCCATGGCCTTTGTGATAGGCAGGGTTTTCGATGAAATAGAGGTGCCTTTCGGTGTTGATGTCATATGGGACCCTTACGCGACCATAGGCTTGGCCAAGGCCGTTGGCGCAAATTTCGCCAGAACAATAGTTTCTGGCTCATTTGCAAGCGATCTCGGAATAATAGACGTAAAAGGAGGCGAGGTTTTGAGGTATAGAAAGAGGTTAGGGGCTGAGGACATTCCCCTGTTCGCTTACATAAACCCGGAGTTCGGGGTCCCCCTTGGTGGAAGGGACGTTGCGACCATAGCAAAGGGTTTGAGCTTCTTATCAGTTGCAGATGTCTTCTGCGTTTCTGGGCCAAGGACGGGAACACCTCCAACCGTTGATGACATCAGATCCGTTAAAGAGGCAGTACCTGATGTTCCCGTCTTTCTCAACACGGGTGCTAACAAGGAGAACATAACAAGCTTCCTAGAAGTTGTTGACGGCGTAATAGTCGGGACAAGCCTGAAGAAGGGGGGCATAACCTGGAATCCGGTCGACGAGGCAAGGGTAAAGGAGTTCATGGAGGTAGTTAGGAGGGCCAGGAGGTGAGTGATCATGGTTGATTTCGAGCTTATGAGGAAATTAACTGAGATACCAGCTGTCTCAGGTCATGAAGATCCGATGATCAGGTTCCTAAAGCCTTACATGGAGAAGAGGGCTGACGATGTGAGAATGGACAGGTTGGGCAACCTGGCTGCGACCATAAAGGGCACCGATCCCGAGGCTCCCAGCATAATGGTGCTCTCCCACATGGATGAGGTCGGCCTAATGGTCAGGAGAATAGAGCCCAATGGCTTCCTAAGGGTGATAAGGATAGGTGGGATAGAGGAGAGGTCCCTTCTCTCCACCCAAGTCAGGGTAATAACGGAGGAGGGAGAAGTCCCCGGAGTGGTTGGCTTGGAGGCCCATCACGTCAGGCCAGCTGAGAAGAAGTACGTAGTACCACCGGCTGATCAGATGTACGTTGATGTAGGGGCTAGGAGCAAGGAAGAGGCTGAAGAGATGGGGATAAGGGTTGGAGATACGATAACGTACATGCCAAACTTCAGGGAGCTCGGAAGAGACCTGATAATGAGCAAGACCATGGACAACAGGGCCCCACTTACCGTAATGCTTGAAGCCTTGGACTACTTCTCCAAGAACAGACCAAAGGCAACGATCCACTTCGTTGCAAGTGTCCTCGAGGAGATGAATCAGAGGGGTCCTCTGCCCATGGCCAGGATCCTGAAGCCAGACGCTGTCCTAAACTTGGAGGTCTGCATAGCAACCGATACGCCTGACCTAGCTGGCGTGGCAGCGGATGTAAGGCTTGGACTTGGACCGGCCGTCTACCTCTACTCCTTCCACGGAAGGGGAACTCTGGGAGGTCTGTTTCCACATCCAAGCCTCTTGAAGCTGGCTGAAAGGGTTGCGGAGGAGGAGGACATACCTCACCAGAGGGAGGTTGTCATAGGCGTCGTTACCGAGACCGCCTGGTTGCAGCTTGAGGGGGAGGGAGTTCCATCCATGGATTTCGGTTTGCCCTGCAGGTACACTCACTGCCCAAACGAGGTAATATCCAAGAGCGATGCTGAAAACATGCTAAGGCTTGTCCTGAGATTCCTCGAGAGGTTAGACAGGGACTTCAGGCTTGAAAGGGGATGAGCTTGTCCAGCTCTCCTAAAGTTAAGATAGTGGCTTCCCTTGCTGCGGCCAACCTTCTCAATCTGGGAAGAGAATTGAGGCTTCTGGAAGAAGCTCAAGCTGATGGAGTACACATCGACGTATCTGACGGACATTTTGCAACCGACATTGGTTTTGGGCCCTCTTTCGTTAGAGCCATCAGCAGGGCAACGAGGCTCCCGGTATCTGTTCATTTAATGGTTGAGGAGCCATCCCGCCTCCTCAAATATTACATTGAAGCGGGAGCAAGCAGGATATACGTTCATCCCGAATCAAAAGTCAACCTAACAAGGGCTTTGAGGAGAATTAAGTCCTTGGGAGGCGAGGCAGGGATAGCCCTTCTTCCCTCCACCCCAATTTCCCTTGCGCTGGAAGCCTTGCTCTGGGCAGACTCCCTCCTCCTTCTCTCAAACTGCAACTCATGCTACCTAGAATGGGACGACTCCGAGTTCCTCGAAAACATCCCAGCCAGGATATTTGAGGCAGCAAACATACTAAAGCGAAGATCTCTCTCCATAGACCTAGGAGTAGATGGAGGTATTAGAAAAGAGTTCATACCCAAGATAGTTGAGGCAGGCGCAAACCTCCTGATAATGGGGTCCGCGATCTTTTCTAAGGGGGATCCCGTTGGTTCCATTAGGGAGATAAGGGAGATCCTGAAGGCAGGACAGAGTAACACGAAACGAGTTAGGGAATGAAATAGAAAAGAGAAAAGAAAAAAGAAAGAGAAGAGAAGGGAAGAGGGAGGAGTTCACTTATAGAGCTTGCTGAACGCCTCCTTTAGTCCCTTTACCCTGTCCGCAAAGAGGAATATGCCTATTATAATTATGAGTAGCAGGTAGTTCGCCCCTTCAGGCAGCTTTGAGGCCAATACGGCGACGGGTATCATGGGCTGCAGCCAGATGCATCCTATTGGAGCTGCATCCGGTGCAATTGCTCCTATGGATTTGGCAGTCTCAGTGAAGATCGGTACCCACCAGGAGCCCAAGTACTGCCATATTATCATGATTATCGTCCCCATTATCGTCGACTTTATCAGGTCTCCCTTGAAGAAGGGAACAGCCGCTACTACGAAGAACGGGGTCGCAGCTAGGTCGGCGTAGGGCAGAACGTTTATCCCTGGGAAGACGGCGGCTATCACTAAGACGATTGGGATCAATATGAGTCCGGCTGCAACGGTCGTCGGATGCCCTATGGCTATAGCTGCGTCCATCCCTATGTATATCTCCTTTCCTGGGAACCTGGTTCTCATGTACTCGGTCACTGCATCGGCTATAGCTCTTAGACCCTCCATTATAATGCCTATAACCCTTGGAAGGAGCTCCATTACAGCCGCAGAAGCCATAGCTACCTTGGCAATGTCAAGAGGCCCGTAACCAGCTAGGATGGCTATTACAGCACCCAGGACAAGGCCTATTACTAGGGGCTCCCCTAGCACCCCCAGTTTCTCCCTTACGGTCTCAGGATCTGCCTTTGGAGTTGGAACGGCATCAACCAGAGGCTTGAATATGGCTATAAACGGTATGGAGCCCACCCAGCCTCCACCTTGAGGTATCGAGTAGCCCTTGTAGCCTGGGAACAGGTCCCATAGTGGCTTCACAGTCCAATCTCCAACCTTTAGGCACATGACCTCGTAAGTTATCGCTGCTAGGAAGGCGAATGGCAGGTTCTGCGTTAGGGTGTAGACGGTCCCTCCTACGAAGGCCCAGTGCCAGAAGTTCCACACGTCTATGTCGAAGGTCTTGGTCAGCTTGGCAGCTAGGAGTATTAGATTTACTACGATGCCTACTGGGATTATGGCTGCTCCGACCATTGTTCCATAGGCTATTGCAGCCATTATCGGCCATCCTACGTCAACGGCTGTGAACTGCAGGCCTGTCCTGTTCACCATCGCTTGGGAGGCTGGGACCATGGTACCGAAGAACAGGTTAAACACAAGCCCAAGTGCAATCCATCCGACTCCGATTATGATAGCGGCCCTAAAGGCCCTTCCTGGCTTAGCTCTGAAGATAACAGCTATTATGAAGAGGAAGATTGGTAACCAGATTTGTTGACCAGCAGCAGAGAGTATATCACTTATCTTCTGTAAAATTCCGGCAAGAAGCAAGGCTAACATACTGTCACCTACTACGGTTATTTCTCCGTCTTTCGGCTAATTCCTTATAAACTTTTGTCGTAATAAAGTATCTAGAAGTCGCATCCAAAGGGGACTTTTTATTAATTACGACACTCTTCTCCTTGATGGTGAGTTATAGGATCCTAGTGGTTACCGGCGTTGGAACTGGAGGCTGGACATCTAAGATGGCAGCCGATCGGGTCAAAGAGGAGCTGGAGAAGAAGGGGATAAAGGGCGTTGAGACGAAAACATGCAAAGTAGCGGATCTCAAGATATTGCTGGATAGTTGGCTTCCTGATGTGGTGATAACCGTCATAGGAAGGGAGACCGACTTAAATCTCCCTGAGGGCCTGCCTGTTTTTAGCGGGGTCAGCTTAGTTTCGGGAGTAGGGATGGAACCCATCATAGATGGGATACTGGAGGCCTTAAGGAGACCTCATTGGGCTGGCATCGACAGGGAGAGCAGAGTTTAGGATCCACACAGTTTTTCGATCAGGCTCCTGACGTTCACAGCGTTCCCCTCCCTTATAGCAACTGCAAACTCCTTGTTGGAAAGCAGAGAGGTCAGTTTTCTGAGGAAGCTCGCTGATTCATCTAGATCTTTAAGCGCTAGGAGAATTATCGCCTCTACCTTGACCTTCTCCGAGGGAGAATCCATCTTATAGAACTCTATGGGCTCAGATAGCAGTCCTATGAAAAGGACTGGTCTCCTGGTGTATTTAACATGTGCATGGGGAAGTGCGAC
>QMVU01000083.1 GCA_003661265.1 Thermoproteota archaeon
GCTTGCCTTTCAGAAGCTAACTTAGGGAAACTCCAACTGCCTCAAGCCCCTCGATCACGTAATCAAGTCCTGATTTCTTTAGAGTAGCTTTAGTCGGTATTCCCCTCTCGTCCCATCCCCTTATCTCGTAATACCAGCTCAACAGCTGATCGTATGCTCCCCTGTCAAGCTTCGCCCCCTTCAAGGGGCCCTTTGTCAAGGGCTCCTCAAACCACTTGTCAGGAGGATAGTCCATCTTCCTGCTCCAGTTCGGGTTCTCCCTTACCCAGAAGGCCCTTACCAGATTATATATCCTGTCGGCAATGAGCCAGAGGTCGTTCAGGGTGTAATCTAAGCCGGTAACAGCCTTTAGGAACTTCGGATACCACTCAAGGTTGAATCCGAGCTCAATCCAGGGCAATCTGCAGGTAACGGCCGCCTCAAAGAAGCCACCCCTTATCCTCTGCATCTCTATCAGGCGCTCAACCTTCTCCCTTGTTATCAGGTCCCTCCCCAACTTTAGTTCCCATGCTATAAACCAGGCATCCTTATGATGAGCCCCTATTGGTGAGGTTCCGAAGGCTAAAGCCATTCCAGGTGCTGCGTGGCAGTCATAGGCTGAGATCTCAAGGCCCTTTACGTGCATCGCAAATTTCTCTGATCCCTTCCCTATCTTGGCCGAGAATCTCCTGACGCCCTCGGCCATCTGATCCCCTATTCCCTTCCTCGAGGCTATCATCTCGGCAAGCTCAAGCATAGCCTGACCGTCTCCCCATTTCAGGTCGACACCAACTTCATCCTTTGACAAGAGGCCCCTTTCGACGGCTTCTGTGGCAAAGGCTAGGACGCTTCCCAGGGTTATGGTATCTATGCCCTCCTTATCAGCCAGGAGGTTCAAGTTAAGGGCCCAGTTGAAGTCCCCTATACCCAAGTTGGATCCCAACATTCCTATGTTCTCGTAATCCACTTCAACGATCTCCCCTTCCATCGGTCCTCCTCTTATCTCGCACTGCATACCGCACTGCATAGCGCAATAGGGACATCCCTTCTGGGAGACCTTGTGCTCCTCCATCTTGTAGCCGCTTATGCTTTCCCATTCCTCAAATACTCCCTCGCTGAAGTTGTACGTGGGCAAAACGCTGTTCTTCTGAGACCACTCAACGGTAGCCATAGTGCCCTGTCTCACCCAGAAGTCGTAGTTCTCAGCGGACTTTATCTCGGAATATCCCTCCTTTGCCATCTCCTTTAACTCATCCAGATTATCGGCTGGAATATCCTTAGTTCCCTTGATTACCAAAGCTTTCAGGTTCTTGCTTCCCATCACAGCCCCTAGGCCCGGTCTTCCACCGGCCCTCCCCTTCTCAGATACTACTACGGCGAACCTCACCAATTTTTCTCCTCCGGGGCCTATTACTAGGATCCCGGATTTTTCATACTCTTTCTCCAGCAAATCCTGGACCTCATAAGCATCTCTTCCCCATAAATCTCCAGCTGGCTTTATTTCGACCAAATCATCTTCTATGTGGAGAAGAACGGGTTCCTTAGCCTTTCCTTGGATTACAATCAAGTCATATCCGGCCTTCTTCATATGAACGGAGGCCATCGTTCCGATGTTTCCATCACCATACCCCCCAGTCAGGGGGGATTTTGAGGCTATTACAAGCTTTCCGCTACTTGGAAGGGGAAATCCCGTTAAGGGACCTGTTGCAAATATAAGCCTGTTCTCCGGTGAGAAAGGGTCTGTCCCGGGCTTAAGTTCATCCCAGAGGATCTTGACGGCGAGCCCCCTTCCCCCAAGCAGATCAACAGCGTCCTTTGCATCTAGGTTTTGAACGGTGTGTTTCCCATTTGACAGGTCAACTCTGAGGATTCTACCGGTCCAGCCACCTCTAATCATCTTAGGTCTAGCTTCTCTTTCAAGGATAAAATATAAACAATCTCTGGTTCGTCACTCTGCCCTCCCCTTAGATTTTCCCTCTAAGTCCCCGATAGCCCCTAGGTTTTTCGGCGAAAATAGTATCTCGACGAACCTCACGTATTCTTCCATTTGCTTCGCGATAAGGGGAACTTTGGACGGTTCAATAACCCCAATCTCCGTAACAATGGCCGTTATCAGGTCAGAAGGCACTAGGTCAAAACCTTCTCCTATCCCCAGCTCTCCTCGATGACGAACCTCAAACTTAGAGGTCTCGCAGATGGAGAAAAAAGGAAGGTTAAGTCCCCTTGAGGTTTGTGCAAGCTGGTATGTGGGTGTCCCGTTTATAAGCGAACCGTCAGGTAATATGCTATCTGCCCCTACGAACACCTTTTTGGCCTCCCTCAAGTGTTCATCGATGGCGTAGTCCGGAAACACTTCAACCTGAATTCCATAAGAGTCCAGCTTCTCGGCCATAAACAGGCCGTAGGCTTTTCCCCTAGATCTAGACTCGGACACAAGTACCCTGAACCTCTTGCCCTCCTTCTTGGCTACCTTGAAGACCTCGCACAGAGTTGAACTGTAGCTACACGTTGCGATCACATCGAAATCCATGACAAGGCTAGCTCCATGGATAGAAACTTTTCTAAGAGAAAGCTCAGAGCTTTTGATTAGTTTATCTATCCTCGATATCGCAAGCTCTTTTAAAATAAGGGAGTCCCATCCTTTCCTCCCCTTCCGCAAGATGTTTACCTCATAAATGGCTTTAGCTACCAGATTTCTGACGGGTGCCATGTTAGGCCTTGCTTGGAGGAGCAACCTCCCAACTTCGTTAAATTCCCTCAAAATGCCTTGGAACGTCTCCTCTTCGGTGGTTTTAAGTGTGAACTTAAGTACCAGCAAGGCTTTCTTGGAGAGCTCTCTGGCCCCGCTTCTCTCATCAAGCCTTATGCTCTCTATCCTCTCAATGACCTCTCGACTAACCATCTACAACAACTTTAGAGAGGATGCTAATAACTGCCAATAAAGACTGCTAATAAAGGAGGATAAGAGGAGGTGGGATCTTCGAAGAACTAGCTGTAAAAGTTCCATCTCCCCATGCTGTCAGCAAGTTGCCGATCCCAAAAGTTGGTTAGGGAATGCGACCTCCTGCGACCTAAACGTAGTAGATGCTGGAGAAAAGGTGATCGCAGGACTGGATCCGCTGACCATGGACATCTACGCATGCAGCCTGGTGGGTCTAGATCCCTTAAGAGTCAAGCATCTTAAACTGGTGGCCGGCGGTAGAAATTTAAGGCTGGAGGAGGTCGTGGATAGGCTGGAGATAGTTGAAATGTGAATTTCACCGGTAGGCTCCTCAAACACCCATCCTCTCTATTCTCTCTATCCTTCCATCTCTCATGAAGACGACCCTATCGCTTACCTCTATCATCTTGAGGTCGTGGGTAGCCGCTATGACGGTGACGCCACGCTTCCTGTTCAACTCCTTAAGGAGTTTTATGATCTCCCTCCCAGTCTGGAAGTCCAGGTTTCCGGTAGGTTCGTCCGCCAATATTATGTCCGGGTCATTTACTATCGCCCTTGCTATGGCTACGCGCTGTTGCTGGCCAGCAGAGAGTTCAGAGGGCTTGTGATTTAACCTGTCTCCCAAACCAACGGACTTAAGGAGCATCTCCGCCTTCCTCATACCCTCGTCCCTTGGAACTCCGGCGAAGATCGTTGGCAGTGCGACGTTCTCCAGTGCCGTTAGGGTTGGTATCAAGTTGAAGGTCTGGAAGATGTACCCTATCTTCCTGCACCGGAGCCAAGCCAGTTCGTAGGCATCTAACTCGGAGATATCAACCTCGTCGATTATCACCTTGCCCCTCGTCGGTCTATCAAGGCCACCAATCAGGTTGAAGAGGGTGGTTTTTCCTGCGCCGGATGGACCTACAATCGAAAGGTATTCCCCCCTGTAGACCTTGAGGCTCACGCCATCAACTGCCTTTATCACCTCTCCTCCTAGAACGTAGTAACGGGCCAGATCCCTCGTCTCAATTATAACATCAGACCTCATACCTCAGGGCCTCCACTGGATCTAACTTAGCTGCCTTGTAAGCTGGATAAATTGTAGCAAGCATACTCAGAGCAAGCGAGAGAAGGGTAACCTTCCCAAGCAGGAGTAATAGGGTGGATGGGGGGATGGATAAGGCGCGAAAGCCCATAAAGATGCATACTAGGACTAAGGCAAGAAAACCTGTCCCAAAGCCGAGAACTCCTCCTAGAAGGGCTAAGATAATGGATTCAGCAAGGAAAAGCTTGAGAACATGTTGATCAAGGGCTCCTAAGCACTTCATCGTCCCTATCTCCCTACACCTCTCGTACACAGCTATGAGCATTGAGTTTGTGATGCTAACGGCGCAGACAACAAAGGAAACTAGGACAAGCCCGTATTGGTATCCCTCTATCACAAGACCGCTCTCCTTGGGAGAGTTAAACCTGAGAATGGCGTCCGTCAGGGACAGGGTGGAGAAGAAGGCTATGCCAAGCGCTATTGCAGCCACGTTGAGGAATGCCCTATTAAAGCGCCTCCTTACGTTATCGTATCCGAGCCTAAAGGCATCCGACAACCTGAAAGTTATCCTCTTCTCACCCATTTCAAACACCCGATTTCAATGAACTGCGCTTCAACTTCCCCCTCCTGACGTTCCACTTCAAAAGAATCCTGCGGACGAAGGAAGCAGTCCTCTGTACCGCTTCAGGGATTCCATCGCTTAGAAGCATGGCCTCATAATAGTCCTTCCCCCTCTCTTTCCTGAGGAGAAGCTTGTTCCTCGTGTGAACAAGGCTCATCTGACCCCCGTAAGTGTAGAAGAACTCTATCTCCCAGGAGAACAACTTATCTACTCCTTCTCTCCTTTCTCCTAGTATGTAAATGTGCTCGCAATCATCCACGTGAGATCTCAGTTCCTCTAAAAAGAAATCGACGAACTCATCGACCTCCTCCTTAAAAACTAGGATGGGCAGGGTTAGCTTGAAGGGCTCAGCTATTCTGTAGGAGCTGGAATCAACCCTCCACTTCCTCCTCAGCGAAGGAGTGATTACGACAGAACCCTTGAGAGCGGTCAACCCTCCTACAAGGACTGCTGTCAGCGATACTGCCATGGCAGCAAGCGTCCATAGGGCTGAGATCTTCTGCTTAACTTGCAAGGATGCTCCTATAAGCGAGAGAATCCTGTACCAACATAAGCCTAAGAGATAGCCGAGCCCTCCGCCCACGATGCCGATAACCCCTGCTTCGGCCAGGAATATGCCCGCTATCTGGCTCGGGTTTATCCCAATGGATGAGTAGATCAGGATCTCCTTCCTGCGTTCATAAAGGGAATTGAGCATGGTAATTACAACATTAAGGACGACTATTAACCAGGGGATAGCTATAGGAAGTCCCTTGCCCTCAAAGTAAGGGGACAACTTAGCAAGATAAATTCCCTCTCTGGTGGAGGCCCAAGCTCTTAAGCCTTTATTAAGAGCTATCATCTTTGCTAGTTCCTTTAAGTCCTCACCCTCCTTTAGCACGATGTCGAGGCGCGATATTTGAACCTCAGGGATCTTAGATGCTGTCTTCCATGTTGTCACGAGGACCTCGCTGGCAGAGCAGGGACGTAACCCCTCGGTTATTATATCGATTCCCTCGTCTACCTGAGCCCTCCTGAGCTCAACTATCTTCATGGGTAAAAAGGGTTCTCCATCTAGATCTCTAATGTTCTCAAGCTTTCTATCGTCGAAAATTCCAACTACCCTAAGAGTAAGCTTTTCTCCGGATACCCAGAGGGTTAGGTTGTTCCCAATACTCAAACCAAGCCTCTCCTTAAATCCCTCACTAATCAGGACGCAGTTCTCATCATCATCTCTGAGATACCTCCCCTCCGTGACCGCTTCATCCAGAGAGAGGATTTTGGCCTCCGCACTTGGAACTATGCCTACTATTCC
>QMVU01000084.1 GCA_003661265.1 Thermoproteota archaeon
CCGATAATGGCCTTTGCAAAGTTCCAGATCTATACGAATAACGATGTTTTCATGGAAAACATGTTAAGGGCCGCCGATAGCTTAATTAGACTTGCAGAGGAGAAATCGATCCGCCATTACTACGTCTTCGAGATGGGTGAGAGGAGCTATGCCCTCTTACTGGTTTGGAAGGCAACCAACATAACAAGGTACAAGGGAGTGGCGAGGAGGTGGATCCGCTTCCTTGAGGAGGAGGCGTTTGACCACGAAGCAGGGGCCTGGAACACGCGTATAGATGGGAAGGGACCCCAGGGAATGTGGGATGCAGTCCTCCCAGCCCTGCCCCTCCTAGCCTCAAACTACATCGTCCTAAGGGAGTTAGCTAATAGATCTTTCTTTTGGGCACTTGAAAACCTGAGCTCCTTTGAGCCTGGGGCTTATACTCCATCATCCCCAGCTGGAGAGATCTCTTTATCCGACGAGGTTTATAGGGACGAGGTTAACGCTTATCCCCACTTCGTAGCTGAGTTCCTAATCTTGGCATCAATACTGGGTAGGGAAGCTGAGGCAAGGGAGGCAGCAGAATGGCTACTGTCGATGCAAGCACCTGATGGAGGCTTTTACTTCAGGAAGAGACCGGATGGAAGCATAGAAAGGGAGGAATACGTCTGGGATTCTTTCTGGGTAGCTTTTGGCCTTTATACCTATTTACAAATGAGAATGCCTGAGGAGCTTGGGAGCCTGATATCCCTCATGACGTCAGAAGTTCAAACAGCCGAGTTCAGCGGAGTAGACACAACGCTGTGCAGGTACTACCTATCAATGGCTCAGGAGTGCCTGAACCTAGGAAAGTACCTGAAGGCTCTGGACTACATTCAGATGGCCAATAACACGTTAGCTTCCTCAAGAAAGACTCTAGAAACGATTAATGAGGTGGAATCCATGATTTCTCAGGCGAAGATGTCAGGAGCCAATGTGACAGAGGCAGAGAATAAGTTGAGCCAAGCTTTAGAGCATTACAGAAGCGGAGACTATGAAAAGGGATTGGAGCTCGCCTTAGAGGCAGAGAAAATTGCGAACTTAAGCCTCATGGAAATAAAGTCCGAGGCTAACAGGATCCTGAACGAAACGAGGTCTCTCATAGATGAGAGGGCAGCCACCGGGATGAATGTGACAGAAGCGGAAATCCTCCTAGAAGAAGCTTTCAGGCTTTTCTCCCAGGGGAATTACTCTGGAGCTATCGAAGTGGCTAAGATGGCGCAGGAGTCTGCTATGGCTGTTAGTAGCGCTGGCGAAGGGAACAAGATGATAGTAACCATCGGGGGCATAATAGGGGTAGCGGCCCTCTCGACCCTGGGAGTTCTGGTCTTCAGGAGGAGGGAAGCTAGGAAGAGGGAGCTTGAGATGAGGGACTTCATGGAGAAATTTGAGGAGCTCCTGGACAAGTACGTGGTGCTCACAGAATGGGAAGAAGCTGAGGAAGTCTGAGGACATTTGCAGTTAGAAGAAGGTTCTAGCTATGTAAACCCTTACAAAGGAGACCCCTGAGAGGAAAATTATCCCTCCTATCAGGGTTGTTAGCATCGAGCTTATTATGAGCCCCTCCTCCAAAAGGAGGACGGTTCTGTAGAAGAAGTAGATCCCCAAGCACATTAGAACTAGACCTAAGGCCAAAACCCACCCCATTTTTTCCCTTTCCTTAGACAACGTTACCACCTCAGCATCAGGTTAATCCTCCTCATCAATTCCTCCAAATATGATTTAACAATGAGATTGACTTGGGATTCAAGAAGGCGAATTTCCTGGTCTAGCTGAGTTCTCTCAGGCCTTCCATAAAAAAGCACATTGGAAAGCCGTTCTGGAAGTGCTTCTGGTGAAATCAGGCCCAAGAGGAGGAGCAAAAAAGCTAGGGGCAATAGGAAGGAGAGCAACTTCCAGGGAACGAGGTATCCGAGTTTCCTCCTCCTTAAGGACCAGCGTACCTCTCTAATGGACCACCTCTCAGCTAATGCGGAGTTCTCCGAAATAATGAGGGTAATCAGCCTCCTGTAGAACCTCTCCTCCTCCCGGGAAATCCTCCTCCAATCCATTTTCAACAAGAGGTTTGAGAAGGTTATCGATAGAAAAGAGGTTATCAGGAGGAATAGGGGGGATAGGTAAAGGAGGAGCCTCTCCCTGGATAGATCCCTTAGGACCTCCCTAATCAGGGGATGCTCCAACCACTTGCCCAACAGGAATAGGGTGGATAGGGAGAAGAACATTGCCGCGAGGAGCGACAAAAGCCCGAGAACCCTGGGCCGAAGTCCCCCTCCAGGCGTCTCTCCAAGCTCCTCTCTTTCCAATCTCAAGTCCGCTCTGAGAAGTTCTTCCTCCGAAGATTTGAAATCCTCTCTCGTTTCCTCTTCGTACATGAAATCACCTGGGTTTGACGCTCGCCAAATGGTACTCCGCAAGGATTACTGGGAAGAAGTCCCCTGGCCCCACCTCTATCACCTTAGCTCCGAGTCCCCTTAGCTTCCCAATTATCTCAGTTCTTGTCCTCCTATCTTCCTCAACTATATCCATCCCGACCAGGACCTCAAAGGCGCCTCCCTCTCCCAGGATCTTCCTTGGCTCTAGGAAGAGGGGGGTATAGGGGGATATTATGACGACATTATAGCCAGCTGACATCGCCCTTCGGACAGCTTCGTAAACCTTTTTCTCCCTGAAGTCCTCCAAATCCGTTATCAGGAAGATGTTAAGGGGTGGCCTCCTTTTTCTCTCTATGAACTCGATGGACTTGAGGAAGTTAGGCGTGCCAGATGCCTGGATAAAAGAGATAAGCTCCATTATGGAGTAAAGCTGCTCTATGCCTGCAGCAGGAGGCAAGTACCTCCTTATCCCGCTTGGAAAGGCTATCCCGGATACGGAGGGGATGAGAAGCCCTATCTCGTCCCCCTTCCTAACGGCTTCTCTGGCAAGTATGATTACAGCCTGTTTCAAGTAGTCTATCTTCCTGATCTCTCCCTTGGACATGCTCCTTCCGCAGTCAACGATTATGAGGTATGAAGAGCTTGTTTGAGATTCGAACTCCTTCACAATAAGCTTACCCGTCCTGGCGGTGGCCTTCCAGTCGACGAACCGCAGATCGTCCCCCGGGACGTATTCCCTGCTCGATGCATATTCGGTGCTTATGCCAACGGACTTTGAGGCGTGCTCTCCTAGGGAGATGAACTCGTGGGGGCCTCCGTATTCTATTACGGACTCCCTAACCTCCCTTATCGGGGGAAGCACTACGATCCTGTTGAGCTTCTCGAACTTCCTCGTTACCCTGAAGAAGCCGAGGCCGTCGCTCATCGAGACGATAGCAGGACCTATTTGAGCAACGCCTTCCTCTTCTGCCTTAAGGAAGTAGTTGAAGGAAACATTCTCCCTCGGATTTATCGTAAGCTCCCTCCTGTTGCTGCCCAAAACGAGCTTCAGGCGACTTGTGAAGGAGTCCCTCACATTTACCTTCAGCGGAATCCCGCTTGGGTTCATGAGCTCGACTCTGACCTCAACGAGGCCTCCTCTTATCACGCGGGATCTCAACAACCTCCTCTCGAAGGCAAGGGAACGAAAACTCCTGATCCTGATGTAAAAGCCGGAGAAGGAGAAGAGAGGTAAGCTGAGGACAGCTATTCCAGCTAGGGCAAGAATGCCGAATCTGAGGGTTGTGCCAAGCAGGAGTAGGACGAAGCTTGCGGTCAGAACCGCAAAGAGGCGGGATGAAAACAACACAACTACCTCACCTTTACCGTCCTGAGCACTGAGTTTATCACGTCATCAACCGTGATGCCCTCGAGCTCGGCTTCAGGCTTTATGCGAAGCCTATGTCTGAGGGTCGGGATGGCAAGCGCCTTGACGTCATCTGGCGTAACGTAGCTTCGCCCCATAACAAGAGCTCTTGCCTTCGCTGCCTTTGCTAAAGAAACAGCGGCTCTAGAACTTGCTCCCAGCAATATGATATCGGAGTCCCTTGTGCTCCTGGTCAGATCCAGGATGTAGTTGGCAACCTTCTCATCTAGGTAAACAGAGTCCACAATCCGTTGAACTGCCCTTATTTTCTCAGGAGAGGCGACCGCTCTAACCTCATCCAGCCTGTCGAAGCCTTTTCCGTAGATTATCTCAAGCTCCTCTTCCTCAGACGGATAGTCCACTATTAACTTGAAGAGGAAGCGGTCTATCTGGGCCTCGGGAAGGGGATATACGCCCGTCATCTCCAAGGGATTCATCGTAGCTATGACGAAGAATGGGTCTGGGAGGGGGTGCATGTTTCCCTCCACCGTAACCTGCCTCTCCTGCATTGCCTCCAAGAAGGCGGCCTGACTCTTGGGAGGTGCCCTGTTTATCTCGTCCGCCAGCACTATGTTCGCGAAGATGGGGCCCTTCTTGAATGTAAACGTGCCTGTCTGACTTACGTACACGTAGGAGCCTATGATGTCAGAGGGCAGCATGTCAGGGGTGCACTGTATCCTCTTGAACGTGCATCCAGAAACCTTTGCAAGGGATCTCGCTATAAGGGTTTTTCCCAAGCCTGGAGGACCCTCTAGCAGAACGTGGCCCCTGGCTAGGAAGGCTACTATGACGTTTTCCAGAAGAGATCTCTTTCCAGCTATTACCTTTTCCAGCTCCTCTAGCATCTCCGAGACCAGAGTTCTGCTCATGCTGACGCTTTCGAAGTCGGGCTGAAGCTCCAAGGAATCACTCTCCACAGAGGTTGAATTCATGTGCACTTAAACATTATGCGCCAGATCGATCAGCTGAAGGGAAGGCAGGCTAGGGGCTAGCTAGTACCACTCAACCCCGAGCTCCCTTGAAAGCGCCATGAGATCGTCGAATATCCTGGCGAAAGTCCTGAAGTCAGATATTCTCCCTCCTCTAACGATGTAATCGTATCTTTCCATGAGTCTCCGCAAGAGGCTGGCGTCCAGGGAGGGGTGCCTTGCCTTAACGAGGTCAGCTATCCTCTGCGCCTCCGAAGGGATGTCGATGCCCAGCTCCTCCCTCAACTCATCAAAGACCCTCTCAAATAATGGGAGCAGATACTCTCCGTATTCCCTCTCAGCCTCCTGCCTAAAGGCAAAGGAGAGCTCCTCAAATTCCTCCTCAGTTCCTCCAAAAACACCAAGGATTGAGGTAAAAAGGGGGTATCCTGCTAGGCTGGCTGTAACGTAAAGCATTGCTAGGAAGACGGAGCAAATGGCAATTGAAGAGAAGAAAAGCCTGGATAGGAGGGAAAGGTTCTCCCATCCTTCAGCTATTGTGATGAAGTAGAAGAATAGGGGTTTAATCCTCCAAACCCTCTCCTCCATGAAGTAGAAGGTTGGGGAGGAGTTGGCCGAGACGTAGTCCAGTATGAAGCTGACTACCTCTGGGTTGTCGAACCTCCAGATCATGTCGTTGATGAAGAGGTCCGGATCGCTTATCACAACAACCCTGCCCTCCCCGTACTCCAAAAGCGCAATTAGAGGGAAGGAAGATCTTGGCTCCCTCTCATCCCTGTTGAAGTCGCAGTCAAGATCAAGCCAGCTTACCTTGCTACTCCTGGCTAGAATGGACAGATTGCACTCGATCTCGTGCTCATCAACCCTCGCCAGATACCTGCCTCCCACAAACCTTCCCCTCAGGACGAGGGTGCTTGGGTAGTTGAGCATCATGGAGCAGGTCCTTCCTCCAAGGGTCACATTTATGATGGGGAAGCTAGGCTGCTTTGAGAAGGAAGAAGGCTCGAGAAGTAGCTTCTTTGAGAATTCTATGCCGAAACACTTGCTAACAGAATCTCCCTCCCGAAAATCATCGGCTATTATCAGACCGCCCCCTTTCCTGACAAACTCA
>QMVU01000085.1 GCA_003661265.1 Thermoproteota archaeon
AGCCCTTTTTCCCTCAATACCCGCTGACTTACCTGTCCTAGAGGCTAATAGACCTCCTGTGGAAACTTTTGCCCCTAAAGTCCTTGTGGAGGCGCTCACATACGGCTTAAGAACGGGAATAGATCCAGAGATGGCCAATAAGATAAATTTGGCCCTATCTCAAGCATTTCTCGAGGATTTGAAGCCTTATGCGATCATCATCGCCTGGTCCCTTATGGGCTACATCTCCGGATATCTCTCTGAGAAGGGAGAGGAATTTTCCAAGGCCCTCTTTAGCTCCATAGGAGGCAGCCTATCTCTACTCCCCCTTGCTTTAATTCACAGGGAATATCTGATTATCTCCTTGGAAGCTCTCCCTCCATCCCTGGGGTTGCTGGGCGTTAGGTACTTCCTGGTCCTGCTAGGGAGGAGGGAAGCCGTCAAAAAGGCCAAAGCTGCCCACGAAGAGAAGGCTATAGGAATTGGAGGGATATATGAGGCTAGGAAGGTTACGCTGAAGGAACTAGACCCAGACAAGATATTTAGGGGGGTAGCAGATTACGAGGAAGTAAAGCAGGAGATGGCAGAGGCCATAGTTTGGCCTCTGGTAAAATCCGACGTAGCCAGCGAGTACGGAGTCGAGATAGCCAGGGGAATACTGCTCTTTGGTCCTCCGGGATGCGGGAAGACCCTCTTAATGAGAACTCTTGCGGAGAACACGGGATTATCTTTTATTCACGTTAAACTCGGGGAAATTCTGAGCAAATGGTATGGAGAGAGCGAGAGAAACCTAATGGCCGTTTTTGATAGGGCTAGAGCCATGAAACCTTGCATAATCTTCCTAGATGAGCTGGATTCCATAGGGAAGAGAAGGGACTTATACGCCTCGGACGATGTTACCCCAAGGCTACTTAGCTTGATGCTAAGCGAAATGGATGGGATGAGGTCGGAGAGGGGTGTCGTGGTAGTAGGCGCAACTAACATGCCAAACCTCCTGGATCCGGCCCTTATAAGGCCAGGAAGGTTTGATAAGCTGATATACGTACCTCCTCCTGACTTTAGAGCCAGGTTGGAAATTCTGAGTGCTAAGTGCGCCAAGCTACCGCTGGCTGAGGATGTAGACCTTGAATACATCGCGAGGGTAACGGAAAGGTTCAGCGGAGCTGATCTATCAGCTCTTTGCTCAGAAGTTACCAGGATGGTTGCGTTTGAGACCATTAAGACTGGTAGAAGGAGGAAGATAACTCAGGAGGACTTCCTCAAGGTTCTAGGGGTGATGAAACCCAGCATATCGATGCAAATGCTGGATACATATAAGAAGTTCAAATTAGATTTTGAGAGGAGCAGAATTAGAAGGGAGAAGGAGGAAAAGAGGATAACGTGGGAGGATGTAGGTGATCTAGAGGAAGCTAAGGTTAAGCTCCTTGAGAGCATAGAGCTTCCTTTGAAGCATCCGGACCTGATAGAGAAGTATAGACTGGAACCTGTAAGAGGGATATTCCTCTTTGGTCCCCCGGGATGCGGGAAAACCCTCTTATCAAAGGCAGCAGCTGAAGAGCTGGACGTATCCTTCATCTACTTAACTGGATCAGAGTTGATGAGCGAGGGTCCTACCAGAGCAATAAGCAAGATCAGAGAGGCATTTTACAGAGCAAGGGAAAATGCTCCCTCCATAATATTCATTGACGAGCTGGATGAAATAGCTCCTATCAGAGGAAAGGGGTTTCCAGGACTTGTAGGGGAACTCCTATCTAACATGGATGGGATCAAAGACCTTGAAGGAGTGGTCGTCCTTGCAGCCTCCAACAGGCCTTGGGAAGTCGATCCAGCCCTCTTAAGGCCAGGAAGGTTTGATTATTTGATATACGTACCTCCTCCTGATGAGGAAGCAAGGAGGCAGATCTTTTGGATACACCTGAAAGGAGTCCCCACAGGGGAGCTAGATCTGGAGGAATTAGCAAGACTCTCAGATGGTTATAGTGGAGCTGACATAGCTGCTGTTTGCAGAGAAGCTAAATTGATGGCGATTAGAGAGAAGATGAGGGGAGCTGGAGACGGATTAGTTACAATGGAGCATCTGCTGGAGGCTTTGAAGAGGGTGAATCCTTCCATAGGCGAGGACATGGTGATTAGGTACAAGGAGTTTGCCAGGTCTAGGATGAGATGATAGCAGCCTTATCGCATTAAGGCGGGTTTATGGTAGACAAAAAATGATCAGATTGCCTGGAGGAGATGCGGCGGTGGAATAGTTTTATTAATGCTAAGCACTTTTGCGTTGAGAGACCTTGGACTCATTGTTTGACAAGATGTACTTGAAGTTCTACGCCGAGAAGGATAAACTCATGTGGGGAACGGCTCCTTCACCAGGTGTAGTGAGTTTTGCGGAATTTCTAAAGGGAAAGGAGATGTTAGAGGCTATTGTTCTTGACTCCGGCTGCGGAGAGGGAAGGAACAGCATATACCTAGCGAAGCAGGGGTTCAGGGTATATGGGCTCGATATCTCAGCTGTTGCCATAGAGAAGGCCAGGCAGTGGGCTGAAAGAGAAGGGCTACTTGAGAAGATATGGTTTGAGGTGGGCGATGTGTCGCAGATGGAGTTCAGAGATGAGTTCTTCGATGCTGCGATCGACATCAACACGATAAATTTCGTCAAAGCGAGGAGGAAATACGTGGCGGAGCTATCAAGGGTCCTTAAGCCAAAGGGCTACCTCCTCCTGGAAACTCTATCGAGGGAAAGCAAAGAATACGGGATCTCAAAGGACGAGTTAGAATGGCTCATCACTCCTTTCTTCGAGATCCTAGAGATGAAAGAATTTCACGCTCCATGGGGAGGACAAAACCTCCTTCATTACAGGATCCTGGCTCAAAATAGATGAGATTAAGCCTTCCTGCTAATTCACTCCTTGATCCTCTCGGCTACCGCCTGGGGGATCTCTAAGGGATTTACCCTCTCTCCTATGAAGCCTCTCCTTAGAACTAGAAAAAATTTAATTAATCCAGACAGGGAGAAAAGGGGTCAAAATGGACTTCAGGTTTTCAGAAGAGGAGGAGCTATTTAGGAGCACGGTTAGGGAGTTCTGCGAGAAGTACATTGCTCCCAGGTGGATAGAGATAGATGAAGCCAGAAAAGGAACCCCAGTCGACCTCATTAAGAGAATGGGGGAGCAAGGGCTCTTTTGCATTCCGGTAAGGGAAGAATACGGCGGAATGGGAGGAACCATGACGATGGCGGCCATAGCTGTCGATGAAATGGCCTATTACGATCCCTCAATTGCCGTTCCAGTGTACACCCTGCTGTGCAACGGATGGCCCCTCCTCCTAGACCTGTACGGAAGCGAGGAAGCTAAGTCCGAGATATTGCCGAAGGTGGCTGCAGGTGAAGCTTTCTTCGGAATAGCTACGACAGAGCCTCAAGGTGGGTCTGATATAGCTGGAACGAGAGTTACTGCTAAAAAAGAAGGTAAAAAGTGGATTTTTAACGGAGAGAAGGCTTACATAAGCGGAGTTAAGGAGGCATTGGAGCTTCCCTGGGGAGGAGGGTTCTTTTTAATCGCTAGAACAGGCCCGAAGGAGGCTGGACATAGATCCCTTACCACCTTCGCCTTCTTGGCCAAGAAAGATGGGGAGATAGTGAAAGGATTTGAACCAACGTACTACGAGGACATAGGAAGGGCAGGGATATCCTGCGGAGGCTTTATGCTTAACAACGTCGAGGTAGATGATAAGTACAGGATAGGCGAGGAAAACAAAGGCTTTTACTACACTATGGAGGGCTTTAACGTTGCTAGGATACTGGTGGCAGCCGCTGCTGTAGGTTCAGCTAGATGGGCACTCGATCAAGCCAAGGAGTGGTTCAAGACGAGGAAGCTCTTTGGAAGGTACATTTCCAGCTTTCAGGGGGTGAACTTCAAGTTTGCAGAGCTCTACGCTAGGCTAGAGGCAGCAAGGCTGATCATATACAGGGCTGCTTGGCTTGCCGATCAGATATACATCCACAAGAACCCGACGTACAGTCCGAGAGATCTGAACGTTCCTGTGGCCATGGCAAAGATGATGGGACCAGAGGTAGCTGTGGACATATACGAGGAGGTTATGAAGTGGTTCGGAGCCTACGGCTACACGAGGGAGTGCCCGATTTTCAGAGGTTGGTTAGGAACCTTCTCCTACGTGATAGGAGCAGAGGGGGCCCAGAACATAATGAGGTACATCATAGCTCGTGATGTGATAGGAGCGGAGTACGTCAGGCCTAAGTTAGCGGGCGAATAAATGTGCGAGGACTCATCACCCCTCTTCCTTTTTTCTTAAGAAGCTTTCTATTTTCCTTACCTTCTCGGTCTTCCCTAATATCTTGTAAGCATCAAGTTCAGATCTTAGCGACATCGCAGGAACCCTAACTCCCAAATCCAATATTACCAAATCACAAAGCCCCTTTTCCTTCCATTTGTGACTCTCATCCTCTCTCATTCTCGGATCTCCTATTATGTCGATTAGAACTCCGTTTACGTTAAGTTTTCCGAAGCATGCTGCCATCTTCTTGCCTTCTTTATATCTTATTTCTTCAACAACAAAATCCCTGAGAAGTTCACCTATCTTCAGGACGCCCTCTCGGTCTGTGACTGTGTCTATGTCTTCAGGTTCTACATCGACTCCCTGAAGCGCTAGGTTTAAGCTTCCTACGAGGGCCCATCTCACATTCTCTCTTCCTAACACATTAGCGATGAACTTGAGGACTTCAAGGAGCTTTTCTTCTACCACAATCCTCACTTAAACGTTGTCCCTAAAAATTTGAACGGGCATTCATCACCCTCCTCTTAGGCAGAAGAAATTTTCTTGAAAATGTGGAAGAATGCTACATTAACCTTCCTTCTTGGAGATCCCTTTTAGCGCCTTTATAAGTTCTGGAATCACTTCATATAGATCTCCCACGATGCCGTAATCCGCAGACTTGAAGATAGGGGCCTCTGGATCCTTATTTATTGCTACTATGATCTTGGAGTCCTTTATGCCCGCAAGGTGCTGTATGGCTCCGGAAACTCCCACTCCTATGTAGAGTTTAGGCTTTATCGTAACTCCAGAAAGCCCAACCCATTCCGTGTACCATCCCAGGTCAGCCGCAATTGGCCTTGTGCACCCAACGCATCCTCCAAGCATTTCAGCCAGTTGTTCGAGCATCTGGAAGTCCTCCTTCTTCTTTATACCCCTTCCTCCAAGCACAACAACATCCGCTTCTTCTATTCTGACAGCCTTTATTTCCTTAGGCTTGAATTCGATGAGTTTTAGGCTTGGCTCAGGTACTTCAAAACTTAGCTCAACTACTTCCCCTTTTCCTCCAGCTGGAGCCCTCTCAAACCTTCCAGGCTTCACCAAAGCTATTGCTGGGGTGCTCTTACATTTCTCAGTAGCTATAGCCATCCCAGCATAAGCTGGACGCTTCGCTATGACGCTTCCATCATCTCCTATATCGATTTCTGTGCACTCGGACATGCAGCCGGCGTTGAGCCTGGCCGCCAACCTTCCAGCAAGCTCTTTACCCCTCTTAGTTGCGCCAACTAGAATTACCTTTGGTTTTTCCCTTTTAACGAGGGTCTTAATGGCAGCAGCGTATGAAACGGGATCAAATCTCTCTAGAGAAGCATGATCTATAAGATAGACCTTGTCCGACCCGTGCTCAGAAAGCTCCTCAGCTACCTCCCTTACTCCATGTCCTAGGACAAGCGAAGCTAGAGGAGCGCCTAGTTTCTCAGCCAGTCCCTTTCCAGCAGTTAAAAGCTCAAGACAGATGCTTTTATTCTCTGAATAAACCCAAACC
>QMVU01000086.1 GCA_003661265.1 Thermoproteota archaeon
ACCTATTTCCATCAGCAGATCTGCCGGACGATCATCTACACAAATTCCCACCATCTGCCAGTCTATGCCCGCCTCTATTAGGCCTGAAATTGCTTCCTTACAAGCACTAACCTTCAGTTCGAGGAAAGCTCCCCTCTGAAGCAGATTAAGGGCCTGATAAACGTCTCCTGAGAAGTGGGTTGAGGATACGCCGGAGCAGAGCCAGGCATCAGCCTCTGGTGGGGAGGGAACGCCATGACCCTCTATTACCTTGCCAGCCCTTAGCCCAGCCCGAATGATCTCCCAAAGCCTCTTCCCCCTGTTGAAAAGCTGAGCGTAATCCATGACTTCGCCTATACCTAGCACTCTTTTTAACCTCAGGGCATCTTCCGCCTCTCTTCCACCTATGTAGCCTCCAGTTTGCTCATAAGGGGTAGGGGGGGTTGCGGAGGAGAGTGAGATGTAAACCTTCTGCGGCAGTCCTTCGGTCTCCTCAAGAAAGTAGGATATTCCTTTCAGACCAAGAACATTGCATATTTCATGTGAATCCTCGATTATCGTAGTTGTTCCTCTAGGTAGAGTGAGCTGAGCATGCCTTCTAGGACTAAGCCTTGAGCTCTCAATGTCGTAGTGGGAGTCCACGAATCCTGGAGCTAGATAAAGGCCCTCGGCATTTATTATCCTCGTTTTCTCGCCTATTGAATGGCTCGAATCTCCAACCAGGGCTATCCTCTCGCCATATATAGCTACGTCAATGTCTGGAATTAACCTTCGGGTGCAGACATCTACTAGGGTACCTCCTCTTATAACAAGGCTTGCAGGAACTCGACCTAATGCAACATCCAAAAGATCCTGCCTATTTACCATCAATCTGCAAATCACGTGAAATAAAAAAGGATAGGCGCTGAAAGACGCATCAATACTGTTGAGGCGCGATTTATCCTCCTATCTAAAGTTCGTCTACCAGCCTTCTTCCTCCCACACACTGTGAAATCCATGAGTTCTGGCCTCAAAAAGAAGGTTAACTAGCTTGGTCGCTTCCCCCTCAGCGCCTTAAACAACAATTAATGAGTTAAGGTCGCCCAATCTTCCCCTTCTATCCTTATGGAGATTTTCGAATCCATCTCCAAAGAAATTTTCGTATAAGAGAAGAAATTTACCTCAATGTCTTGGATAAGTTAAGTAAGGAGATATACCCAGACGTCCATTTAGTCAGGATCCTCAACACCGAGTTCGAGAACTTCTGGCCCATCCCTAAGGGGACCTCTACAACTTTTACGTGGTAAAAGGATCCAAGGGAATTGCCCTAATTGACGGGGGTGGATGAAAGGATTTCAGATCTATTCTGGAAATCCCTGGAGAGCGTAGTCGATCCCAAGGAGATAACCCATGTCATAGCCCAACACATGGAACCGGATCACTCAGGAACCCTCAAGTCCGTCTTGAAGAGATCCGATGCCCGTTCTAATTGGAACTAAGCAAGCAATCCAAATTGGAGAGAAGCTAGCTGCCATTCCTCCTGAGAGAAGAGTCCCTATATCTGAGCTGGGGGTTGAGCTTGGGAGATAAGATCCCTGAGGTTCGTCTCGATCCCTTCGTCCACTGGCCAGATACGATGATGATAGAGCTTAAGGGAGAAGGCTTGCTCTTCACGTCAGACATGTTCGGATCTCACGGTGCTTCGAGGTCGATTTACCACGATAAAAGCCCGGATCAGTTCGAGCTTAGGGATTACTACGCTTCCATACTGATGGTTTACTCCAACATGGTTGAAAGGGCCCTCAAGAAGGTGGAGGAGTTGAATCCAAGGCTCATAGCCCCCATGAGCCCTTCACAGGGAGGTTCCTGCTATTCTGGAGCTTTACAGGAGATGGGTTTCTTGGAGACCCTTATCTAGGGATCTCATAGTTGTCGGAAGCCAGTACGGGAAGACTGAGGGATTGGCAATGGCGGCCGCTGAGGGAATGAGGGATTCCGGCCTAGAGCCAATGGTTCTTGATTCTGCAACAGCTGACCCAGATGATCTCCTGGCTGAGACATTGGAGGCAGCTGCTGTGATGATGGCAACGACAACCCACAACGGGAGGCCCTTTCCTAGTGTGACCTTTTACTTGGACCTGCTAGAGGAGGTTAAGCCTAAGAGAAAGATTTTCTCGGTAATAGGATGCCATGGATGGTCTGGAGGAGGGGTTAGAGCTGTGAAGAAAAGATTAGAGGAAATGAAGCTGCCAGTCCTCTTCTCGCTAGAGGTTAAGGGCTCCCCGACAGAGAAGGATCTTAAGAAGGCTAAAGAGATAGGGAAGATGTTGGTGAAAGGGCGAGGGATGGGATAAGTATTGCAGGGAGCCTCTAGGCTCAGTGGATGAGATCTCCCTTTGGATGGGCGGGCCTTTATCCTGTAATCTTACAAGGAAAAGGCGTTGTAAGAGTTTTTATTTGCCTTCACGTTGTTTAAACGAAGAAAAGTGCCCAGAGCCTTCGCCGTAATAATGGAGGGAGAACTCTACGGGAGGAGGATAATAAATCACATATGCAATGAGGGGTACTCCGGGTGGATCTGGGGGATGCATGAGTTCGAGGAGGTGCCCGCCAACATATTGGATGACTCTGATATGGGTTTCCTCCCAGATCCGCCAAAGTGCGATCTTATCTTGTCTCTAGGTCTTCCTGCGGAGCTTCAGATGATAATCCCAGAGATCGCGGAGAGAGCTGGTGCAAAAGCCGTGATCGTGGCCGTCGACGACCCAACCTGGGTTCCCCCCGGACTTAGGAAACAGCTTGAGGAGGAGCTGAGGGAGAAGGGCGTTGCCTCTGTCTTTCCTAAGCCGCTCTGCAGTCTGGAGGAGGTGGGGAATCCCATCATAGACGAGTTTGCCGAGAAGTTCGGCAGGCCGAAGTTGGAAATTGAGGTTAGCGGAGGCAGGATCTCGAAGATAGATGTGCTGAGGGGATCTCCGTGCGGATCAACTTGTTACATAGCTGAAAAATTGATCGGAGTTAGCGTTGAACCGAGGGAAAGGCTCTGGGAGGAACTGGCCAAGGCTCACCATTCCTACCCCTGCTTAGCCAGCATGAGGGTGGATCCCGAGATAGGAGACGCCATCCTCCATAAGTCCCAGTATCTGATAAGAGAAGCCGTTGAGGAGGCTTTGAGCTGCATTTCTTAGAGAACTTCTTCCTATGTGGAAGCTAGCTTTCACCCCAGCATTCCTCTAGGAAATCGTAATCTATTCCTGATAGTTCCCTGGAGGAGTAAGGGATATATCCCCTCTCCTTTGCTTTCAAGCAGAAAGCTTCCCTTTTCTCGGCTTAAACTGGATAGTCCAATACTAAGACAAGCTTTCCGGTTGAAATAACCTTGTCTAAGAGGTTTAGCCTTTGTTCAACCTCTTCCAGAGGTCTGTCCTCCTCAAAGGTCCAAACGTCCTCTGAACTCATTCCATCTATCTTCCCAAGGTATACTGGGTTTTCTAGGAGTTCCTCAGCGTTTTGAGGGATTACAAGGAGGCATCTCCCTTCCTTTGCCCTATCGGAGATCTCTAAGACGAAATCCAGCATCATCTGCCTTGCATCTAGCACTCCTTTCTCTTCCCAGTACTCGTAAGCATCCACTCTATCCAGCAGGACCCCGTCAAATCCCCTTTTGATTATCTCATCCAAGCAGACGAAAACTATGTCCTCCATCCTTCCTCCTAGAACCTAACCCAGTAGTTCCCGGGCCACTCTGGGTCCTCGGCATCCAAACAGTGAGGCGGGTTGAGCTTCCACCCCTCTCTCCAGTAAGATCTGCAGGATTCAGCCTGTCCGATGCTCAGATAAGCTATCAGGGCCTTCCCCTGCTCTTGAAGTCCTGTTATCTCCTCCCTACTCAAGCCGGAGTCGTCCGGATCTACTATGAGGATCGTTGCGTTCACCTGACTTAAGTCCTCGAAATCGACCCCCTGGTAAGAATAAACTGCTGGCCTCAACTCGACCTGCCTGCAACCCAAGACGTAGCTAGAAAGGGATGTAAACCTCATCCATGGGGCAGGAAACTCAGATGCTGCTTTAGCCGTCTCAACCCTCGTGTGTCCAGCTATCACGACTCAGTCAACGCCGTTCACCCTGCTCACCACTGTGACCATCGATTTCTCCTCAAAAGCTTTTCTTGCCCACTCGCCGAAGTCCTCCCACTCCCCTAGGTAGAGGTCGTCCTGAGTTAGTATTCCATCCAGGGGATAGGACGCCAGATCTCCATAAAGCTCCTTCAGATAGCTTACGAAGTCCTCGCAGAAGGGTGACGCTCTCCTGTACCAATACTTCTCCCTAACGTATTTTCCCGATTCAGGATCGAAGGACAGCACCTCCAGAAAAAGGTTTATTCATGAGAGGGACAAACAGCAGAACTATTTTCAGGAAGCGGCCTTAACTTCTAGAACGGTCCCTATCCCCTTAGTCCTTCCCTCCCTGAAGAAGAAGACATCACCCCTCCTTACGAACTCAGGCCTAAGTATAAAGTAGAACTCAACAGTATCAGTATCACCGCTTCTCAGGAACTTCTTAGTCGTCTTTACTAGTTTAGCGGCCTGTCTTATCGTCCTCATCTGAATTACCGGCTCATATCCAATCTTTATCGTGGTTGGGTGGTGCAAGACCCTTATGCTTGCCTTAAACCTCCTTACGGCTACAGGAGTAGCATCTAGATCAAGCAAAACCATTCCTCTCCTTATCTCATCGTATCTGGCGTTTGTAATAGCGTACGCTGCTATCTGACCAGCCTCAGCCCTATCAACGCGAACCCTGTTGACCTCTATGGACTTTATCCTCACCGTCCTGAAGGAGCCATCATCAAATGGGCCCAAAAGCACCCTATCCCCGCTCTTAACCGAACCCTCCTCGATTAGCCCTGCAACTACGAGGCCCACACCGGGTATGTCGAACTTCTCGTCGATGTAGCACAGGAACTTCCCCTTAGCCCTCTCGTGCCAATCTATCTTAGGTGGGAGCATGTTCAGAAACGCCTTAAGTTCCTGAAGACCCTGCCCAGTGACGTTTGATACTAGGAAGATGGGGGCAACCCTTCCGTGCGGCATGTGTCTGGCGGCTATGGCTGCGTCGTTCTTGTTCCTTATGATGAAGGGTATTTTGTTCACTCCGGGGAGTTTAAGCAGGTGCATGACCTTCTCCAAGTTCCTCTCAAGGACTTCCTTCGGGGCCATGTCTATCTTCGTTACGACGACGAAGCACGGTATTCCCAAAGCCACGGTTATCCCGAGGTGCTCCCTGAAGGTCCCTATGGGCCCGGCATTCCCTCCAACGACCATGCAGGTGTAGTCCGGGAGGTGACCCAGCACTCCTCGCATCGTGGTCTTCAGGTACCTCTCGTGTCCAGCCAGGTCTATCAGCGTCACGATCTTCGAGCCCTCCAGGTAAACCTTCGCCTCATCGTAAGTCCTTAGGTGATCGTTTATCGACTCTCCTCTCTCGTTGAAGCCAAGGACGTGGACAGAAACGGATGAAGACCTCCTGAACTTTAGCTCATGCAGATACTTCGCCACAAGGCTCATGGCCTTCCCGTCTCCATCGTCCAGGGTTCCGTAGACGAGTACTCCCTTGAGGGTGGACTTCCCAGCATCCACGTTCCCCAGGAGAGCTACGGATATCTGAATAGGGGGCGAGTCAACGGTTTTTCTAACCAGAAGCTCGTAAACATAGCCCCTCTTCGCCTTCTCCTTTCTAACTATTATGAAGGAAGCTCCAACCATCTTAGTTATCTGTTCCATGA
>QMVU01000087.1 GCA_003661265.1 Thermoproteota archaeon
CCACCTGCAAATTGCCTCTACAATAGGGCCACTTGTAATTACCTTGGAGATTACCCACCAGAGTGCTATTGCAATCCAATTAAGGGGATTAAGAAAGCTTATGAACCAAATAAATTTCAGAAGGGCAGATTTCATGCCTATCTTTTGAAAAGATTCTTCTCCTTTCTTATTCCCTAAAGACATCCAATTCTGCTTAAATTTGAAATTCTTAAAAGTTTCCTAAATCTTTTGTTTCAGAAAAAAGTTAGGAAATGATGAACGGTCAATTATAAAAGGAAAAAGAGGCTAATCTAATTAGGTTGTTCTGGAAAAAGATCATTGTCATGCTACTTTTTTTAACGCTGTTTTTCATAGTGGTCATGGCTGGCTTGCTGAGCCCAACTAGAAATTATCTTCAAAACAGGAAGGACGGTTTCCTTTTGAATGCTATTAATGATGCTGTTAACTCAGGAGTTATCGAGAAAAAAGATTCTGATAGATTATTTTACCTTATATCTAAATCTAAAGAAGTCATTTCCTCTGAACATCCTCTTTCAGATGATCTTGCTGATATTCTTGAGAGATTTGAACGTATGGCTATGAGAGAGGGGTTAAGCAGAAAGGATCTGCTGGTCCTAGAGAAAACGCTTGAGGTGAACCTTAAATATGTAAATCAAAGCAGAAGTGAACCAGAGCTCTTCGAGAGGTTTTTTGATCCTTCCTTGAGCTTCCCCTTCGTGTACATCAATGGTCAGGGCTTCAACTTTCATCCCATAAATGCGTTAAACTATGCAACAGAGCTCTTGGAGTATAAAGGTGATGAATTAGGCTTTGTGAGAGTAATGGGAGATCTTCTCGATTATCTCGAGGTGGAAAAGGTTAGAGACATCGAATTTGGTGTCTTGAAGTTCTACTTCGCATGGGAAAGGGAAAGCATACCTTGGATCTCATCTATATCTCAGGGCATCGGTTCTGCCTATTTTGCCCTGGCTTACTCTATTACTGGAGAGACGGAGTTTGAAAGAGCGGCAAGGCTCCTTGCCAACTCTTTTCAGGTTCCATCTGGTATGGGAGGCTTTAGAATAGAACTCGACTATGGTCCGTTTTACGTGGAATACTCTAACGCTCCATTTGACCTAGTTTTAAACGGTTTTATGCTTTCTCTGAAGGGTTTGTGGATCTACTCCCAAATAATAGAGGATTCTGCTGCTCTCGAGGCCTTTTCTTCTGGGATTAAAACGCTTGAGTCCCTTCTGCCAAAGTACGATGTCGAAGGTTGGTCAGCTTACTCGATTTTCTACAGCTGGAGCGTTGAGAGCTATCCAACCTTTCACGGCATGGCAAGCGAGAGATACCACAGATTACATGTGAGACTGCTTTACTTCCTTGGAAAAGCGAGTGGAAGCCAAGTCCTTAAGGCTTACGTTGAGAAATGGGATAATTGCTTGATTAAGGCTGGTTTGAAATCAGAGATTGAGAGGGCTAAGGAGGAGTATGAGTTTTGGATTTCAAAAGTTCTTGGATAACCATCTCTTCTTCTCTTACGATTAAAGGCCCATGTACCTCCTCCACGTTTTCCTCAATTTCTCATCATCATGTAAAGAAACCAAGTAGAGCTTCCAGACCTTTTTCTCCTCCCAGCTGGGCTTGCTTTTTGAGGAAAGGATCTCCAGACCAAAGGACCATCTCTCAAGCCCTAGCTCGGAACGTATTTGTTCCTCCAATTCAGCAATGCGCGTCCAATCTGCCCTGTCTTTCGTTACGAGGGATCTAATATCCTCATTAAGTTCTGGCATTTCAAGGTTTTCAAGGAGGAGGAACTTTCTATCAAGCAGATTGCGGGATAACTCCGGTAATCTCGATATAAATAGGGAGAAAGCACTCTTATTGGTGAGAAGAAAGAAATTCTCATCTAATTCTTGCATTAGCAGTCTCATAGCTCTACTCAGCATTACCCAGGCGGCTATATTTCCTTCGTGATTCTCTAAGTAGGAGTAAATTCTGTCTCTATCCTCTGCCCACCTCCTCTTCACTTCTTGCTCTATTTCCAGCTTTCTTCCCTCAAATCTCATAGCTAGAACGATTTCTAAGGGCCTGTAAAGGGGCTCTCCAAGAGGAAGTGATGGCATAGTTGCGATGTACCTGTATATGTTGTCTGCGTTATCCACATCGATTTCCCCGTTTATTAGGGGGGAATACTCATGAACGCCTGAGATCACATCAAACACTTCAGAAGGATCAAGTCCAAACTCCTCCAGTTGACTCAATTCTCTATCTGAACTTTTCTCAAGCACAAACTTAACGTTTGAAGGGTGTTCCCATCCCATAAAGATTCTCATGAGCTCATCTGATATGTGGGGAAATGGTCCACACCCTACATCGTGAAGAAGGCCTGAAACAGAAAGGAGCAAGGGATCTAGATCGAGTCTCAGGCTAGCTATCAAAGCAAGGTGTGCCACATGGGTTGAGTGCTCATATCTGCTTGCTACAGCAAGTTCTTCAACAAGCCAAGGTGGTACCACTGATAGATCTATTTCCGTAAGCCTTCTCACCGACCAAGATTCCTCCAGCCTTGTGAGTAACTCTAAAGCTTCCTTCAACTCTCGCTTCAATCCCAATTTTCCTCCTCTTTGGGGATCGAAAAACTGTCGAGTGACGTTTGAAAGCATTTCGAATGCAGATTTAAAAAGCCTTACCACCAGGACTTGAGGAGGTATCAAAAGTTTTGGAATATAGGAAATTAGCCTCCTTGTTAGTTTTATTTCAACTGTTTGCTGCAACAGGTCTTCCTGTGGCTCAATTAAAGGCACAACAACCTTACTACGTGGTTAGCTTTACCACCTGCGAAGCAGTTCAGGAGACAGAGCCTTGGGATCCCATAAACACAACGGAGGTCTTCTCAACAATAGATAAACAGGTAGTACTCTGGGTACGCTTTGGTAATGTAGTGAGCGAGCTTTACCTCAGATATGAGTTTTTGAAACCCGACGGATCTCCCTTCGGCGTTGCTGAAGACATCGTGCCTGATCCAGCTGTATATGATATAGATTACTATGAGACATATACGCATTCCATGACAATGGAACTTAAGCCCATAGAAGGTCTTGGAGACCCAAGGGACTACACCGGAGAGTGGAAGGTGAACCTCTATGTCAACAACGAGTACGTGCTTACCTTCAACTTTCTCCTGCTGAAATTCGGAATAACTGATTACACAATGTGCGAAAATATCCAGAATGCTTCTCCATGGAATCCCATCAATAGAAAAGATGTCTTCGGGGCAGATGATCTCTATGCAACAGCTTGGGTGGAGCTTTCAAACCTTACTAAGGGAGTTAACGTGGAGTTCAAGTGGATAGATCCCGACGGAGCCACTGTCTTGGTGGACAGGGTATGGGTACCAGATCCTAGAACGCGTCAAGCCGAGTATTACTCTACCTTTAGGGTTGGACAGCAGTTCACCTTAGCGGAGACCTCGTACTACCAGGATCCAAAGGAAAAACCTGGTTTGTGGAAGGTTGAGGTCTATGTAGATGGCACGAACATGTTGAGCATGACGTTCACTGTTGAGAAACCTCCAGGATGCTTGATTGCTACTGCCGCATATGGATCCGAATTAGCTCCAGAAGTTCAAGCTCTAAGGGAGTTTAGAGACGGAATTGTAATGAATACAAATGCTGGAAGTCATTTTATGAAGGCTTTTAATGCCTTTTACTACTCCTTCAGTCCAGAGATAGCAAAGCTTGAATTGGAGTACAAAACCCTCAGATCAATTATCAGAACGATTGTCAGACCCCTTCTAATCATACTTGATGTATCTAGCAAGGTTTTCGAAGTGCTAAGCTTTAGCCCAGAGATAGGGATTGTCTTAAGCGGTATAGCTGCCAGCTCGATGATAGGTGCCCTATATCTTACTCCAATTCTGGCTTTGATAGCATTAGTCCTCAAGAATAAACTTAGCTCTAAGAGAGCTTACTCCTTCTTCGGTCTATGGCTTATATCTGGGCTTCTACTGCTTGGTGTGGGAGAGATCTCTCAAGGGTCCCTCCTGCTAATAGGTAGTTCTCTTATAGTTTTGTCTGCCATGTCCTTGTCTGCTTTACTTGCTCTGAACTTAGCTTCAAAGTTAATAGCGCTGTTTAGAAAAACTTCTGCCAGAACTCCCCTAGAAACCCCATCTCCCTTCAGTCAGCTATAAGATCTATCCTCTTGAACTCGACCGTGTCTATCAATCCCCTGTCGGTAATCCTTAACTCAGGCAACACGGAGAGGGCCAGAAGAGACATCGTCATGAAGGGGGATACCATTTCGCAGCCTAGTTCCCTCCAAGCCCTCTCCAACCTCTCAACTTTTTCTGCCACCTCTTCTATTGGCTGATCTGACATTAAGCCAGCTATTGGAAGCTCAACTAAGCCCAAAATCTTGCCTTCAGAAACTGCAATCATTCCTCCGCCCATATCTATAAGCTCATTTGCAGCAAGGGTCATGTCCTCATCGTTCATACCGACGACAAGCAAGTTGTGGCTGTCATGTGCAACTGTAGATGCAACAGCTCCCTTCTTGAACCCAAATCCCTTGACAAATCCCTTCCCTATATTTCCAGTGAGTTTATGCCTTTCTATAACGACGACTTTGGCTATGTCCTCTGCAGGGTTGGGAAGTATTTTTCCATCTTTCACCTCCAACTCCTCAATTAGGTGTTTCGTGTTCACCTTCCCCTCAAGAACCCCTATTACGTGTACCTTTACCATGCCCTCATCTACAGGAGCTTTTATCTCTAGATCCGATGGAGTTGGCCTTCTCTTTACCTTTACAGTCTCCCTTGCAAAGCTTGGATAGGTTGGAGGCTTCAATTCCACCGTTAACTTGCCTTCCTTAGCTACAACTTTCCCATCTGCCACGACAACATCTATCTTCAGGTTTTTCAGGTCATCTACGATCAGCACGTCACCAAACCTGCCTGGAGCTATGGCACCGATGTCCTGATCTTGATTAAAGTGCTCTGCTGTGTTTATAGTTGCCATCTGAATGGCTGTAACAGGATCTACCCCCTCCTCGATCGCCCTCCTTACTACGTGATCCATATGCCCTTCTGAGATCAGATCTTCTGGATGCCTGTCATCTGTTACCAAGCAGACCCTCCTAGTATCTACTCCTTCTTCGGTTACGATCTTTATCACGTCAGCTAGATCTTTCCAAGCAGACCCCTCCCTGATCATCGTGTACATTCCAAGCCTTACTTTAGCAAGACCCATTTCCTTTGTCGTGGACTCATGACTTGAGCTTACTCCAGAGGCAACATATGCTGAAAGCTCAGATCCCAGGGGGCCTGCCCAGTGTCCCTCAACTACTTTTCCGCTTCTCAGCGATACTTGAATCTCACCATGCATTTTCTCGTCTCCGTAAATCACTCCAGGGTAGTTCATCACCTCCCCTAGGGCGACCACCCCATCCCATTTCATGGCCTCCTCCACATCAGCGGGCCCTATTTCAGCCCCCGCTGTCTCGAACTCCGGAAAGGAGGCTGGAACACAAGAAGGAATTGATACGTAAACCTTCAGGGGAACTCCCTTAGCCTCCTCAAGCATGAGCTTAACTCCCTTTAGCCCTAGGACGTTAGCTATTTCATGGGGATCTATGAAGGCAGCAGTCGTCCCGTGAGGAAGGACTGCCCTGGCAAATTGGGTTACAGTTACCATGCTGCTTTCTATGTGCACA
>QMVU01000088.1 GCA_003661265.1 Thermoproteota archaeon
CGGCCCTCTTGACATCCGCCTCCTTTTTAGCTCCTGTACATACCAGACTACCGGATGCAAACACTAAAAACACGACTTTCGGATTTTCCATTCTGTAGATCAGTCCAGGAAACTGTTCTGGCTCATAAAGGGTGTTTGGCATCTCAAAAGCTAGCCTTTCGATATCTACCTTAAGGAAAAGCTTTGCTGATGCAACTATGTTCTCAGCTTTTATCAACGGCTTTCCCTCGATTTTAATTCCATGTTGTCTCATGAGCTCTATCGCCCTTTGAACAGCAATAGCGCTCTCTTCTATTGATTTTGTACCAGTACACACAAATTTTCCACTATTAAAGACCAAAAGTGCAGCTTTTGGTTCCTTTAGTTTAAGAACCAATCCAGGGAACTTATCGGGCTCATACCTGGATTCCTTAATTTTTGTGGCAATTTCATTGAGATCTAATCTTTGTCTTATATCCGCAGATGAAACTACATTTTGGATCTTTATTTCAGGCTTTTTCTTGACTTCTGGACGTTTCTCACTCTTCGACTCCATTAGTAAGCCCTATTCTCCTAGGTAGGGGAGTTTTTAAATACCTTGCTAAAGTCCCCAGTATTTTCTATTTTAACTTTCTGAAGATTTAACGGCTTATCTTCAGGGCTCCCCCGGTCAAAAGAAGAAAACTGAGAAAAGGGCGGATTTTCCTCCGAGAACTAGTTCTTCCCTTGCTTTAAGATATCCTCAAGGATAATATATCCAAGAACCCCTATTAGTGCAATACGTACCCACTTATTTTGCAACAAAGTCAAAAATTCTCCCAGCCTAGGAATCGGGACTCGATACTTCACTTTGCCGATTATATCATCTTCGGTCCTGTATCCAATATCTATGTGAGGATTGGCGTCTCCTTTCGTATAGAAAATAGGAGAGCCACCAACCCATTCTATTTTAACTATTCTATGAACAACCGGTTTACTTGCCCAGGATGCCTGAAATACAATGATGTCCCCCTCCTTAAGTTCATAGGGATCTGCTTTGGTAACTATTAGTAGGTCTCCTTTCTTTAATGTTGGATACATTGAATTAGAAGTAGGAACAGCAAGTGGGTATTCGACTCCCAGTAAAAAACGCAATCCATAATTTGCTGCTACGAAAACGACAGCAAATATCACTATAACCTCTATAAGTGACCTTGCAACTTCTCTCCTCTTCGTCAAGGCGAAGACCTCACACAGCCTTTACATGTCTGGGGACAGCTTCAGACCTAACTTTCTTTAGTATTCTGTACCCACATTTAGGACACCTGAAATCCTTGAAATATTCTTCCATCTCCTCTCTACGGAAGGTATTACCACATCTCATGCAGACGTACATTTAGACCACCTCTATCCTATCTTCTGGAATTCCCCATTCCACTAACATATCCTTAAGTTTACGTTTATGATCTCCCTGAAGGAGAAGAAGCCCTTCCTTCTTTTTGTAAGTTCCACCACAACCTAGCTTCTTCTTAAGGTACTTTATCAACTCCTTAACATCTGTGTCATTCGCATCAATTCCTTCAATTAATGTTACTTCACGCCCATATTTCCTCTTTTCGATTTTTATTACAACTTTCTGCTGTTCCTTTGCTATTTCACCGCAAACGCATAGCTCCTTCGGAAGTCCGCAGATAGGACACCTTTCTCCGATGCTCATTACCTTATATCAAGACCTCCCTTGGTAGGTCTGGATATTGCAGTTCCCTTAGAAAATTTATTTTTGTTGGTCACCAGCTCCATCTTGTATTGCAGCTGCTGCCGCCTTTTCATCCTCTTCCTTAAGGAGAGGTCTTACTTTTTCGAGAAACTCTCTATATCTGTTTCTAACTGTTACTTCGGTGACCGAGGCTGCTTGTGCTAACTCCCTCTGAGTTCGATGTATACCTGCCTCCTGGCACGCAAGGTAGACAGCAGCAGCAGCCACGCCAACAGGTTCCCTCCCTAGGGTTGCACCCACCTCTCTTGCTATCTTAAGGATCTTTATTGCCCTTGTCGCAATAGATTGAGGGAGTTTTAGTTTAGAGCAGATCCTTGAGACGTAAACCTCAGACTTGGGTGGGGGTATCCTTATTCCAAGTTTCCTGAATAAGAACCTAAAACTACGTCCTACTTCCTTCTCTGTAAGGTTGAAAAAGGAAGCTATTTCTCCAAGAGATCTAGGGACCTCTGTCCTACGGCAGGCAGCATAGATAACAGCTGCTACCATGGCGTCCATACTTCTTCCCTTCACAAGACCGGCAGACGAAGCCATTCTATACAATTTAGCAGCGTCCTCTACTGTGTGAGTAGGCAAATCTAGCTGCTCCGCAATAGCTCTTATCTTGAACAATGCGGGCATAACGTTCTTTTCTTTTCTACTCCTGACGTGCTTCTTCGTCCTCCTCAGGGCTTGAATGGATTTCTGACTTATTCCTCTGGAGTAGGAGATCTGGGTGTCCAGTCCGTAGGCCGGTCTTGTCGGAGTGACTGGGGCTCCTGCTCGAGCTCTTTCCATAAATTCCTCGGTATCAAACGCTCTCCAATCCTTATCTTCTAAGAAGAGCCCTTTCGTTATCACTAACCCACACTCTGAGCAGACTAGCTCTCCCGTGTCAATATCCTCAATTATTTTCGTGCTTCGGCATCTGGGGCAAACAATCCTCTCCTCTATAAATGGAGAGTTCTTACTCTCCATCTTATCCTTGGAAGAATTATATTCGAACAAGAAGCGCATACCCCCAGAAAAGTATTCTTCACTAAGCCCATGGTAGCTGATATATAAATTTTGCGTTATATTAAATAAACATCTCCGAGATCACGTAACCAAGAAGACCCGTTACTCCACTCATAATAAGGTTTACTAAATCGTTGGTAAGCCAATTATAACCTTTAATCAATTTGGTTTGTGTTCCACATCTATGAACCCTTGACTCCGTTATTTTAGAGCATTTAGGGCACATGTAGAGAGCCTGCCACTCAGCGCCAATTATGCTATCCACCAAACTCCCAAAAAAGCCAGTTATTGTGGAAAACAGGATAGGACTAGACCTAACTAATCCGACAACTCTAACTACAAGACCTAGGAGGAGAGGAGCAAAGAAAGCCATGAGAAAACCCAACAGACTGACACCTCCAGAGGTTCCTGCGTCTACTTTGACCCAAGGCCTGGTTATGAGCCTGGGTGGTGTGGGGTTCAATACTCCAACCTCGTTACTCAAAGTATCTGCAATAGATGCAGATATGGCGGCAACATAGGCGAAGAGCCATCTTTCTGATCCCAGAACTCGCCACAAAATCAGGAAAACGATAGGCATTAAACCATTGGCCCATACGTTCTGCCAGCCTCTGGCACCTCCCTTCGGTTGAGCTGCCTCTTTCTGAGCTTTCCTCTTATATTTCAACTTTGTAGCTAGACTTCCAGACAGGTAAAACGTCATCATGGGTAAAAAAGCCTCTAAGTCTCCGAGGAGAACTATGCTACCCCCAACGATTAAACCGCTGAGTAATCCCAAGGAATCCACCCATTTCTTCTTGAGACTGATAAGCCCTAATGCAAAGACTATTGAAAGGCCTATGATCTTCGTATGCACCCCAGGTCCCTTTCTCTTGACTTGCTTTGCTACTATAATATTATAAAGATCTCGATGCAAAGAGAGAGGCCGATGTCTGCTATTTAAGCTAAAGTAGCGATAAGAACTGCTCTCCGTGAGATTATGTAGTCATAATGTAGGTTTAATGGGATACGGTTCCTCCCCCTCAATATGCGAAACAGTTTAAATGTTAGTTAGGGGTTTTCGATAGGGGCCGTAGTCTAGCTTGGTCTAGGATGCCAGCCTGAGGGTAGGGCAATTGCTCTTACATCCGGCTAGGGGCGCTGGTGACCCGGGTTCAAATCCCGGCGGCCCCATACTTCTAGGGGAATCAAGTAGAAACCTCTAAAATTTGCAGTCCTCCGCTGTGATGCCGATTGAATAAAGTTAAGAAAGTAATTCATGGTAACCTTGTCTGCGATTTAAGGCTTAGGCAGGAAGCCAGATCTGGGATTAGTAGACCTAAGGGTTTAGTTCTTAAGGAACTTTCAAAGGAATTTCTTGAAGGAAAAAAGATCTTGGCTGTAGGAGATGCTGTTTTCAGAAATCTCGTTAATATAGGGATAAAACCTTGTCTCTGTGTTTTAGACCTAAAGATTAAGAGACAGAGAGTAAAGGAGCCTAAAGAGGCACTAAAGGGATATATTGTTTTAAAGACAAGAAACCCGCCGGGATGGATCACATCCGATGCTTGGTGCACTATAAGAAAAGCTATGTGCACTATAGGTCAAGGGAAAAAAGTTGCTGTGCTAGTTGATGGAGAAGAAGATCTCTTAGGTTTTCCTGTAGTCATTAATGGGCCATTAGAATCGCTTCTAATTTATGGCCAGCCAGATGTAGGAGCAGTGATAGTTCAAATAACTGAAGCCGAGAAGAAGAAGGCAATTAGAATGCTAGAAGAATCTTTTGAATGTGTCTAGTCTTAATTAGTTTCCGATTCTCTTGGGAGTACGTGATGCCTTACTTTCATGAAGGGGTGATTCTCGAATTCTTCTACCTCCAACCCAGACAAGATGGTTTTGCCGACTGCTAAAACAGAATCAGAGTCATCAACCGCTATAACTTCTTGGTAGGGTCTGATTTCAGGATCGATGTCCTCTATAAAGTGCGTGAAAACAGTTGTACCTCTCGCAACAGTTTCTGCGAATCTTCTTTTGATTACTACTCTGCTTCTGGGATAAGGTAGGACCCTGACTAACTTCCTGGCTCCTTCTAGGCTTGGGACAAACATGCCATCATAGTGCCTTATCATACCTACCCTCTCCTCTCCGTCAAATACTTGTCTAGGCATTCCTGTGCTCTTAGATCTGATGACTATGGGGTTCTCAAAGGCGTTTACGGCCTCTGGACCGAATTGGTACTGAAGTATATGGGATATCAATTCTTCATCTGTGGGCTCCTCTTCAGGTTCTGCTTCCCCCGGAACGTGGGTTTGTCCGAATGGGTAAGTGTACCTTAAACCTATTGGAACTTGATCGTAAAGAACAGTTGAAAAGAATCTCTTGACTTTAATCACTCTACGAAGCATCTTCTTCGCTCTATATACCTCTGGACGTTCTTTTGTCTCTTCTCCTGAGTAAAAGAGACCAGATTTCTTAGAAAAAGGCTCTCTTTTCTCTAATTCATCCTTAAAGTGTTTAAAAGTGAATATTAAAGCTTCTAAAAGTTTAGGATGATATCTGGCCCTCATTTGGACGAGTTCCCAAAGCCATCCTCCCCTTATGGCTTCCCTTACCTTTTTGATCTCTCGAACACAAACATGAAGGTTGTGTCTCGCAAGAAATCGCATTATTTCCTCTTGCGGCATTGACTTTACTTCTTTCGGAGTGTATCTGCTGCATTCTGGACAATCACAAGGGAATTCCTCCAGGTCTTTAAGATACATCGTTCCTTCAATCGTCATATACCTTCCGTCCTCAGCAAACAAAGCATAGGCCGCTGAATCAAAACTATCTGCCCCCAAGGCTACGAAAAATGCAAAGGTAGAAGGATGTCCTATTCCCCAAAAATGGAGAGGCTTTCCTGATGGTAATAGTTCTCTTACACGAATCAGATACTCTGCTTGAATGTTA
>QMVU01000089.1 GCA_003661265.1 Thermoproteota archaeon
CATTCCTCTTCGTTACATGCATAGCGGGGTTGAAGTAGCTGATTTGAGCGACATAGTTCATGCCTCAAAGATCTTGGCGGAGTTCGCTCTATCCATGTCCTGACTTACCTAGGAGCTCGATTGTCCTTAAAGCCCAGTCCGGATCAGCCAGGAAAGCCCTTCCAACTGCTATAAGATCCACTTTTCCTTCTCTTATGGCCTTATCCGCAAAAAGAGGAGATTTTATGCCTCCAACGCCTACTACGGGAACTTTAACCCTTTTCCTGACCGATTCCGATGGACCTAAGAAGCATCCCTCTCCAACGATTCAAGGAGGACGAGAACCGCAGAGACCTCCCGAAACATTTATGATGTCAACGCCTGACTTCTCGAGGGACATAGCTACTTTTACCCCCTCATCTACGGTAAGCCCTCCCTCCATGTAGTCAGTTACTCCAAGCCTGAAGAGGAGGAGACCTTCAACCTCCTTTCTGACAGAGCTAACAATCCTTAGGTGCAATCTCATCCTGTTTTCCAACTTCCTCCGCATTCATCTGCCCTAACGTTTGTCAGAGGGAGAGGAATTGGCTTAGCAGGAAACCGTGAGCTCCATGTATCTCAATCCCATCAAATCCGGCCTCCATCGCCCTTCTGGAAGCTTCCACAAACTTCTCGATTATCTCCTCTATCTCAGCAACGCTAAGTTCCCTCGGAACCTCGCCTCCAGGGACAGGAACTGAAGAGGGTCCAACAGGCCTTTTTCCTATTATCTCAGGCGGAGCTTTAGCTCCAGCATGATTCAGCTGGATTATGGCGACAGCCCCTTCATCTTTTATCGCTTTAGCAAGTTTTCTCAGCCCAGGGATGAGTTCATCCCTGTGGATCCCCAGCTGGTCCTTAGAGCGCTTTCCCTCGTCCGAGACGTATGAGTGTTCCACGATGACCATCCCCGTTCCCCCTCGATCTGGATCGCGCGCGCGATGGTGTGATATCAGGGCATTTATGACCTCCCCCTTCTCAGTAGCCAGTTCCGTTGCCATGGGCGGCAACACTATCCTGTCTCTTATTACCCTTCCCCGATCACCAGCCTGTCTACTAAAGACGTCAAACGATCCTCTCCCAAGTAATAGAGAGATCTTCAATTTTCGGGTGAAGGAGCATCCACTTAACTTCGATCTTGGAGCTTTTTCGATATTTAAGTATCTCCTTGTAGATCTCTCAAGGAGCTTGAGGCTTCCACTGACTTGCAAATGGGTGAGTTGTGACATCGCATCTGCCAAGCCATCCTCCGGTTCCTGCGATTCATTTAAAATGGATTGGAGATACATCACCCTTATGAGAGATCTCCCAGAAAAGAGCATCGAAGATTTCAGGAGGAGTACAAAGGCTCTTCTTGATGAGGTAGGAGGGGATCCCGCAAAGCTATCGATGGTTGTCGATGAGCTAGAGAAGGACAGCATCGTTAAGGAGTTTTTCTACATGATCAGGCACCCAATGCTCCAGAGGAATAAGTTCCTGACGTTTCTTTATTTGCTAATGCAGATGTTCCTTTCAGCTGTCTTCTTGGTATTTGGGCTCATCCTGATAATCCCAAGTTCTGAGGAGGAGTTTCAATCCGTTATTGCTACTTTCATAAATCTCCTGAGTTCAGCTAGTATAAGAGGGACCAGGCTTTTAGCCTTCTTCTTGGGTTTAGCCCTTCTAGTCATGTGCATATCAAGCCTTGCAAATGTGAGCGAGACTTTACATGCACTAGGACTAGTTGAGGAGGAATAGAGGGTTGATCGCCCGTATTAGAAGGGGTTTCGGGGCTCTATACATATTGACGGGCCTACTATGCCTGCTCCTCTTTGCCTCCCTGATTAGCGGTATAGTCTTCCTTAAGTCAATGGAGCCACTTTCTAAGGTTCTATTGGGCTCCCTAGCCCTAATCTTCGGCATCGGCACGGCCGTATTGGTCAAACAGATCCTATTGATAGTTCCCAGGAGAATATTTGCTAGAGGCCCGAGAAGGGTTGAGCGCATCTACGGCTTATCCGAGCTTCTTGTGGCCGGCCTGGGATCAACCATGGGAGCATCTATGCTTACAGTCCTCCCTTATGCAATAGAAAGCTTCTCTGCCCCCGCAACCATAGTTGCGATAGTTCTCTCGGGTCTCGTTTCATTCATGCTGGCCGTTGGCTACGGCCAGATGTACAGGGGGCTGCTCAGCGAGGGGAAAATCGTTGTTGGAGGGCCTGCCTTCGTCAGGGAGGCCTTTGGTAAAGGTGCGGCTTACTTCATCAGCAGACTAAGCATGTGGATTGGGACGACGGCTCTAGCTGCCTTTAACGCTATAATCTTCTACAAGTTCATCATAAGCTACCTCCCTAGCGTCCTGATTTCCTTCGGCTTAGGGCCTCTGAGGTTCCACGTAATAGCCTTGATCGGGGTCCTTTTCACCTATTGGTTCTACTTCCTGCTCAGGTATGAGAGTAAGGAAAAGAGGAAGGTTGCGAAGGCCCAGGCAGCATTGATTTTAGCCTTCTTGCTTCTCCTGGCTCTTACCCTCTTCTTTTTCACGGAAATGCCAGGTGATTACGATCCAATCGAAAGGATTTTAGCCATTCCTGATTTCTCTAAGGTTATTTTCACGGCCGGGTACATCTACCTCGTTCTCTTCGGCTTTCAGGAGATACAAGCCCTCGTGGCTGATGTAAAGGAGGAGGACAGGGTCCTCGGCAGGAGAATGGATAGCGGAAAGTTCGTCCCTCTTGCCATGGAGACGACAGTCCTGCTTTCCATAGGGATATTCCTCGTCTACTCCCTCATCCTGTCGAAGTTCGAGCTTTTCGGGGACATACCTCCCCTCGAAGTTGCCCAAAAAGTTGGAGGAATTCCCGTGATCCTTAACTCGGCTATATTCATGCTCGCTGCCCTTACCACGCTCACTCCATCGTACTTGGCTGCGTCAAGGCATCTCGCCGAATTGGCCAACGACGGAATAGTGCCAAGAAAGATAGCCGAATACAGCTGGCTCTTCACCCTGCTCACCATATGCTCGATGCTCCTTCTGAGCTCCGAGATGCTAGTTGAGGTTGCCGATGCTGGCATTCTCTTCTCCCTTACGATCATAGCTCTCTCAGAGCTGAAGCTCTACAGGGGCAAGCTGAGCTTTGGCGGTGCCTTCAGGTCTTTGTTTACGGCCTTCGTCTGCCTGCTGATACTCTTCAGCTTCTACTTCATAAGGCCCCAGGTCTTCATTTACAGCTTGAGCTTCATAGTCCTCAGCTGGTTTGTCTTCACTCTCGTTGGAATAGGGCCCGTAATCGATCTCTTCTTCGGAATACTTGCGTTCGTTTCCTACCTCATGATCAAGAACCTTAAGACAGAGGTACCAGCCATTGGAACATGGCTTGCCTACAGGCTTGACGTGATACTCCTCTTCATAGGCTCCGTCTACCTCCTCCACTTCCTCCTATCCCTCAGGATCAGGAGATTGGTTTACATGATAGTTGAATCAGCCTCCTCCATGTTCTCAGGGGTACTGGATCAAATGGGTCTCCTCCTGACCTGGTTAAGGAAGCACATAATCAGGAGCTGGATCAGGGTGGACAAGTACAGGATAATAGATGCAGCACTTAAGCTAGAGGAGATAAGGGAGAAGAACCCAGACCTCTACAGGAGACTTAAACCTATGATCGAGAAGGACCTGAAGGTATTGAAGGAGATGGAGGAGGGGGCCTAATCCTAACTTAAGGTCATTTCAGGACCTCCAGCATGAGGAGCATCACAAGCAGTGCCCCCAGGATCGTCGGCATCAGAGGGCCCGGCAGACCAAACCTGTCATAGAGAATCCCCCCAACAGCAGGTGCTGGAAAGGATAGGATCCCCCTAACAGCATTAACCCTACCGAGGGATCCGGCCATCCCCTTCCCTTCAGCCCTGCTTGTGATGTAGGACATTAAGCTCGGAATCCAGGTTGAAATACAGAGCCCCCAGGCACCCTGGGCCACGAGGAGCACCACGAAGTTTGGGGATGTGAGGAACAGGGCCATTGCGACTATCCCGAAGACCTCAGAGAGCACTAGGAGCATCTTCGGGCCAAACTTATCCACCAACTTCCCAACTGGTAACTGGCTCAGCGTCCACACGGCCGAGAAAACGGTCATCATGAGCCCCAGCTCGAGGTTTGTGAGCCCGTAGGTGTCAGTAAGCATGCCAGGCAGGATGGAAATCACCATTCCCCATACAAACGCGTCCAGAGCAAGCAGAAGGTATAGCTTAAGCTCCGATCTTGGGGGGATCAAGGAACTCTTCAGAACTTCGGAAAGATCCACCTTCTTCCTCTCGGAAGATATCGTTTCTCTGAAAAGGAGGAGCAAGATCAACAGGCAAGAAAGCTCTAAAATTGCTGATAAAACGAAAATTGGGGTGTATCCTCGTTTGTCGGCGATGTAGCCGCCTAAAGGTCTTGTGAAGATTCCTGGAAGGGTGGAAAAGAACATCATTATGCTGTAGGCCATTCCCCTTTTGCTGGATCCGACCGATTCTACAACCGTAGCATCCCAAACAGGCCACGACATGGCCGAGAGGCCCGAAAAGATCGTTGCTGGCAGGAGAAACAGCCAGTTACGTGTGAGGGAGGCTAGGAGATATGAAAGAAGGCTTCCTAAGATCAGCATTCTGGCCCAGAGTAGGAAAGGTTTCCTTCCCAAGACATCGGATAGGCTTCCGGAGAACGGTTGGACTAGGGTCGCGAGGATCCCTCCTCTCCCACCAATGCTCATTAAGACCCCGATTAGGGACATGGATGCTCCTAACTCGAGCATGAAGGGCTGCTGTACCACCAGGAACATGCCCATGTAGAAGCCGTTGATGAAGGCGACTGAGGCCATGACCCACAGGTTTCTGCGCACGGGTTTCCGAGAACGCTGCATGCAGCTCATTTTACAACCCTTGCCGCTCTCACATCCTTCCTTCCAGCCAAATAACTGGCTTTATCATTCCAGCAGAAGCGCTACGTTATCCCCCCTTCTCGCCCCGACATCCTCTGCTACGGGCTCGCACTTAACTCTGAACAAAATGAATACGGGCTTACCTATGTCCTGCTCCGTTATTGACTCGTAACATCCCATTCCCTTCGCTATTATGACGTCGCACCTCTCGAATTCGGCCAAGAAATCCTTTGACACAGCGTTGAGGAAGAGGCCTATCACATCAGACCCTGTCGTGATCAGCTTATCGGCAACCCGGTCCATTCCCACCTTAAGCGCGTCTTCCATCGTGGCGTCGTTTAGAACAGGGCTCTCCTTCACGGCAACTATGACCTCGCATCCCATATCCTTCAGCTGCTCGACGAGGATCACGTCAAATGCTATCTCCCCAGCGTTATCCGTTATCAGCATAACCCTCCTTCCCTTGAGCAAAGAATATGCCCTCCTCGTGTGATCTATTGCGAACTTCTCCCTTGAGAGAAGGCTAACAGCGCTAGATACATCGTATTCATGCCCTAGGATGTCTGGATCTGCAGCGTTCCCTATGACCGATGCCTTGCACGCCTCTCTGAACCTATCGTAGCCTGCAGGCCTTGAATTCAAGGCAGCCCTTATGGCAGGTAGGAGCTTCAGGGCTCTCTCGTTGTCCTCTTCCTTTACTCTCTTGTATGGATCCGGATTTCCTGTGAC